>JAZROC010000077.1:0-7444 GCA_045648525.1 Clostridia bacterium | reverse complement strand
TAATACCAGTTCTTACTATATATAAAAAACACTCCTGAAACGTTACTTTCAGGAGTGTTTTAAAATGGTTGCCACAACACAGTATTGCGAAAAATTTCCTCAAACCCTAAAGTGCAATAAAATTTGAAAATCAGGTGAATGTTCTGCGGGAGGATAATATCCTCCCATACGGAAAGCAAAAATTTATTACATTTTTCAAGGGTACGAGAAAACCCGAAATTCAAGGCGTGGCGTTCTAAATGCGAAGGAGTTTACAAAACGGTAAATGACTGAGCATTTATGGTTGCCACAACACAGTATTGCGGAGATTTCTCGTGCCCGTTGCCTTATTGCGCTTAAGGGTGCGAGAAAATTCAAATTTTACCTTGAACTTGCAAAGTGCAATAAAACTTGAAAATCAGGTGAAGAAGTGATTAAAGTATAAGGAGTTTCTATTAGGGGTCCCCAAAATGCCCCTGCATTTTTGGGGGAAGGGGGCACCGCGAAGCCAAACAGGTTTTGCACATTTCGTGCGAAACCGCCAAGCGTAGCGCGTGCTGACGCGGTAAGTGACTGAGGGTTTATATTGCTTATGAACCGCAGTTTCAAGGATTTATTGTGCTTTGCTTATATAAAGAACCATATCGCAAGTAGCCTTACTTCCTGCATCCCATTTACCGTTTGAATCAGCAGTAAAGGTGCCACTTGAAGTAAATTCGCCGGTTGTGGGGTTAAACCACTTATAGTTATAGGTAGCACCTGCAATCAAGTTACCGAAAGTACCGGTTGCAGAACCGAAATCCTTTGTTCCTCCCAAATAAGGTTTTATGGAAGCATTTGGATTTTCAGCAACGTTAGGATCAGTAAAGTTATAGAAATATGTAACGATTTCGGTATTATCGCTGTTTGATGCAATAACTGCATAGGCACCATACTCTTTCCATGAAAGGAAGTCTACCATTACGCTTTCAGTTTTTCTTGTAAGGTAACTCTCATCTTCAAAACGAGGAATAAGATTCCACCAATCGCCAACGGTTTCTTCAAAGAACTTCTTCATAATGCCCATTTCTGCGGCACTGGTTGAATAAAGAGAATGTTCCCACAACGTTGCCTGCTTTTCTTCAGGCGTAATTTCATCAAGATAACTGCTTGAAGAGCCGTAATAACTGGTTACGTCTTCATCATAGGTATTAAGATAACTCCAAGCATCCTGACCGCCCCAGCCGTGACCGAACATACCGCTTAAAATTGAGCCCCAGCCCTGAGCACGAGCACCGAAATCCTTTGTGGCAAGCATCCAGTATTTACCTTCATAGTTAACGGTAATCTTTTCGCTGTTCCAGAAGTTTTCAGCAATTTTTGCAATATCTTCCGTTTCACTGCCGGTGTACTGGCTCTTCCACTGTGCCGCATACCAGTTGTGTGCATCAACATCATTAAATGCTGATGAAGTTAACGGGTCGCCACTATCAGCAACGGTGTTGTTTGCTTTAAAGCCTGAATGCTCCATATGTGCAGACAAGGGATGCTTATAGGGGTCATACTTGCCAATATATTCAGCAACGTATTTGAAGGGGTTATTTACGTAGTTCCATTTGGGATGGCCCTGACCACCGGAATTCTGCCAGAAATAGTCATTATCAATTTCCTGTGCCATTGTCCACATTACAGGGTAGGCTGAATATCTTGCAACCCAGTAACGGCTTAATCTTTCAAGTGCAGCCTTTGCTTCATCTGAAAGGTCATAAATGGGATGCTCATACGTTCCTGTTTCTTCATTTTTATCTTTTGTATGGGCAACAGTATCTAAAACTTTATCTGAATATCCACCGAACTTGTTGATAAACGCCTGCATCTGTGATGGGAAGAAGAACTGTGCATTTGCGTGGGTAAAACCTGCATCTGCAATAATCTTAAATCTATCATCAAACTGACGAAGACCTGAAATATCAGTAATTGTTAAGCCATTGGAAAGGTCAAACTTAACGCTTAAAGGTTCTGTCTGATATACGTTATAGCCCTGTTTAGCACGAACTTCAACGTTCTCTTTAATCATATCAAGGCTTTCACCGCCAAAGGACCAATGTGTATCACCTAAATAGAAGAACGGTGTGCCGTCAGCATAAGTAAAGTATTTTTTATTATAGCTTGTTGTTACGAAGCCGTGTTTATAAACATCAAGGTCGCCTGAATATTCTTTGCATTCAAAAGTATTTGTTACGTTATGAAGTCCTCTGTTTTCGGTATCATCACAAATTGTTCTGTAAGTCCACGAACCTTCGGTGGGACAAACGAAGCGAACCTTCCATATTTTACCGCCATCCCAGAAGCCCGGAATAATGTAGGTTACGTTACCGTTTGTTAATTCAAGGTCAACGTCAACATCGTTGTAAGCATCGTTGTACCATTCGTCAGAAACGAGAACGAGTTCGTTTGCAACCCATGTTTCAGCAGAAGTAACTGCCTTGGCAATATCGTTGTAAGTTTTTTCGATTACCTTAAAGTCATCAATATAGATTTCGGTAACGGTTTCATAAATATTGTGTAAGCAGAATCGCCACTTACCGCCCTTGCCGATATCTTCTCTTTCAACACCTAAATTGAAGGTTGCCTCTGCCCAAACGCCATCTTCAACAATATCAACACCACCTAAACCTTTACGGAACTGATTGTCATTAGAAGGAGGAGCAAAACTGGTTGCACTATCAGCACGTATAACACCTTCAATAGGTGTTACTTCATCGGAACCGCCTACAACCTTATATTTAAAGGAAATTATATACTCGCCACCTCTTGTAATGATGGGTGCAAGGTCATAAGTTGCAGAGTGGTATGATGCAGAAGTGGTTGCCGCCTTTGTTATTTTAAGCACGTTACCCTGCTGTTCATCATAGACGATTTCATTAACCGCGCTACCAACGATTCCCCAAGAAGTATCGGAAACTTTTGATGCATCTTCAAAATTGCTATCAATATCAGTAACAAGATTGAATACAAATTCTTCGCCTAAAACGTCTTCATCTTCAAGATCGAAATCGTTGTCGCTTCCATTCATTGCTTTAAGATATTTTTCAGCAGAATAACCGTAATTGCAAAGTGCTCTTACAATTTCGCCAACATTATCATCATTATATTTTGCTTGAATGTATGCGTTAACATTATATTCTACCTTTGAAATTTCCGTACCGTCTTTTGTTAATGTAAGCGTATAAACGTCATCAAAGCCCGTTGCCATAATATCATTGGTATAGAGCATATAAACGCCTTCGGAATTAAGGATAAGTTCGTTCATTTCAACGGTTTTGCCGTTTAACGCAATTGTAACGTTATCGGTAAGATTAAGTTTGAAATATATTTTATTAACGTTTGCAACGTTAACACCTAAAGCAATAACGCGGTTATTCATATCATCATTACCGCTAACATTTCTGACACCTACGGGATTTGAAATAGAACTTTTAAAATTCTTAACCCATGAAAGACTGTCAGCAAGCACGGAAGTGTTATACTTAGTATAATTCTGTGCGGCGGCACCGTAAACGAGAGTATCTGCAAGAAGCGTTCTTAATGCGTTTAACTGCACACCGGTAACGCCCAATTCTTCAGCGCTTTTCCTTACCTGACTATCGCAATATGCCTTTACGCTGTAGTTTTCTTTTTGTGCAAGAACTTTACCTGAAAGTTCAAGTGATGCGCTGATAACGTCATTCATACATTGAGGGTTAATGCCCGTGTATGAGAACTTATACGCTTTCTGACTTTCATCGTAAACACCGTTAACGGTAGTTTTTCTACCACTTGAGGACGTGAAATTAACTATTACATCGTCATTCCTTTCTGACAACGTTGCATAGTAGTCGATTGTAAGAGTAGCACCTAAATTAAGTGTTGCACCGATAAACTGACCGGTGATTTGACCTGCCGCGCTGATATTTACCATTGAAAAACAAGGTAAAATAAGAGCGATAGCAAGCAATACGCTTAATACTCTTTTCATTTTCTCTCTCCTTAAATGTTTTTACCATATTATATCAGTTTTCAAACGCTTTTAAAATTGCATTTTCAAACAAAAACATTGCATTTTCAAACAATTATCAGGTATCTAATTAATATTATCATATATTGCAAAAAAGTACAATGTCATAATGTTGCTATTTATCCTCATTTTGTAAAAAAGAGAAAGTTTTATAATGACTTTCTCTTTTGAACATTTTTTACTTATAGATGTAAAGAACCATATCGCCTGTTTCTTTCTGAGGTACTGTCCATTTACCGTCTTCAGTTGAGGTAAAGGTTTCTACCTGACTATAAGTTGCGGTTCTGGGGTTAAACCATACGTAATTATAAGTTGTGCTTGTCTGAAGCTGACCAACAGTACCTGTAAGTGTACCGAAATCGTAGCTACTTCCGAGCAAAGTCTTGCCTGTTGAAGCATTGGGTTTTTCAGCAAGTGAAGCATCGGAGAAGTTATAGAAGTAAATTACGTATTTTGACGCATCTTCCGTTGAAGCAACGTATGCGTAGGACTTTCCGCTCACTTCTTTAATATCGGGAAGAATGCCACTATTTCCAACCACAGCGGTAACTTTTTGGGTTTCTCTTGTAAGGAATGCGCCATCATCAAAGCGAGGAACAAGATTCCACCAATCAACAACGGTATCCTCAAAGAAGTTACGCATATAACCAAGCTGATATGAGCTTTCATATTCTAAAGCATCCTGCCATGTTGCATTCTGCTTATCTTCAGGTGTTACAACGTCAACACCGTCATCTCTTGTATCGCTTTCACTATAGGTACTTAAGTAGCACCAGGTATCCTGCGCGCCATAGCCGTGGCCGAACATACCGCTTAAATATGCGAACCATCCCTGTGCACGTGCACCGAAGTTCTTTGTCCAGAGATAGCAATACATACCTTCGTACATAACTACGGGCTTGCCCTGACCGTTGAACCAATAATCTTCTGCAGCTGCCGTTGCCTGACCGTTCATATTCTTAAAGGCAGGCTTCCACTGGTTAGCATACCAGGTATGTGCTTCAATATCACGGAATGCTGAACCCTTTGTACCATTTGCATAATATTCGTTTTGATCAGATGCTACTGTTGAGCTATGACCCTCCTGATGTCCTGATAAGGGGCTCTTATAGGGATCGTATTTATAAATATATTCAGCTACGTAGCGGTAGGGGTTGTTTACAAAGCTCCAATCGGAGTGCTCATCAGGCTTCCAATAATAGTCGTTATCAACTTCCTGACCTAAAGTCCACATTACAGGATATGCTGAATATCTTGCAACCCAATAACGTGAAATTTTCTCTAAATATGCCTTTGCCTGATCGGAAATATCATAGAACGTAAATTCTTTACTTTCTTCTACACCATCTTCATTTTTAACTGTGCCCGTAAGAGTCGTTGTATAAGCCTTATCACTATAACCGCCGTTTCTACTAATAAGAGTTGACATAGTGCTTGGGAAGAAGAACTGTGCATTGGTATGTACCATACCGGCATCAGCAATAATCTTAAACTTCTTATCAAAACTCTGTAAATGCATAACATCCATAGTATTTATGCCGTTTTCAAAGGTAAACGATGCGCCAAGAGGCTCTGACTGCCAAACGTTATAACCCTGGCTTACACGATGTTCAGTAATAGTTTCAACCATATCAATGGTTTCACCGCCCAATGACCAATGTGTATCACCCAAATAGAAGAAGGGTGTACCGTCAGCATACACGAAATGTTTGGTATTGGGTAAGGTTTTAACGAAGCCGTGCTTATAGATATCAAGGTCACCTGAATATTCTTCGCAAGTAAAGGTGTTGGTTTTATTATGAAGACCTGTATTTGTTTCGTCGGTACAAACGGTTGTATATTTCCATTCACCTGCTTCGGGACAAGCAAAGCGCACGCGCCATACTCTGTCACCGTCCCAGAATCCCGGAATTTTAAGAGTTTTTATGCCGTTTGTTAAGATAAGATCAACGTCAACGTCATTAAAGGGGTCGTCATACTTCTTATCGCTTATAAGAACAAGCTCGTTTGCTACCCAAGTTTCCGCTGAATCAACTATCTTTTCTTCTGTTGAGAAGTTATAAACGTACTCTGTAATGGTAAAGTTATCAATATAAATATCGGTAACAGCCATTTCCTGAAAAACGTGCATACCGAAATTCCAAGGCATTGTATTCGTAAGTGAAAGGTCGCTCTCTTCAACGGAGAAGGATACCGTATAATGCTCCCATTTGCCGTTTTCCGCCGCTTTTGCGCCCGCAAGACCTACGAAAAAGTTATTTCCTGAAGGATTTGCAAAGCTTGTTACTCCACTTGTACGGATAATAGTGCTAAAAGGTGATGCGCCTTCTTTTGCGCCTTCTACCTTATAATCAAAGGAAATGGTATAAATACCTGCGCTTTTTACGTATTTTTCAATGGCAAATATAGGCGTATTGTAAGTGACGCCTTCTTTAAGCGTACGGGTAAAGTGTACACACTTACCAAACTCGTCTTCAACTATCTCTTTTGTTGTAAAATTACCCATTGTACTCCAGCCGGTATCGTTTAAACTCGTGGCTGTTTCATAGGTTGATTGGTTTTCAGGAAGAAGGTTTGTTTCGCCTAAAAGGGTATCTTCATCTTCAAGATCGAAATCATTATCAAATTCCGATATTTTCTTAATATAATTCTTTGCAGATGCACCGTAATTATAAAGAGCCTGCGTGATAGCACCAACGTTAGCATCATTATATTTCTTCTGAACGTATGCGTTAACGTTATACTGAACGGTTGAAATAACGTTATCACCGTTTTCTAAAGTAAGAGTATAAACGTCATCAAAGTTTTTGGCAGAAATATCGTTAGTATAAAGCACGTAAGCATTTTCACCAATGCTTATTAAATCATATTTATTTATTACTTTGTCATTAAGTTTTACGGTAACGGATTCGTCAGTAAGTTTAATTTTAAAATAGATTTTGTTTACGTTTGCAATATGAACGCCAAGAGCAGTTACGCGGTTATTTACGTCAGTATTGCCTAAAACGTTTCTTACACCGATAGGCTTTGCAAATTTAGATGCATATACGTTTACCCAAGAAGAAGCATCTGCAAGCATTTCAACGTTATAATCCTTATACTGCTGTGAAACCTTGCCGTAAACGAGCATATCGGCAAGAAGCACTCTTAAAGCCTGATGCTGTGCTGAAGTAAAATTAAGTTCATCAGCTTTTTTAACTGCAAGGTTATCACAATATGCCTTTACGCTGTAGTCTTCTTTTGTATCAAGAACGGTACCGTTATATATAAGTTCAGCATCAATAGTACCCGTCATACATTGAGGATTGATTCCCGTGTATGAGAATTTATACATCTGCTGTGCCTCATCAAATACGCCTTCAACGTCAGTAACTCTGCCTGAAGATGAAATGAAGCGCATAGTTGCCCCTTCTTCTGAAACGATTGCAA
>JAZROC010000076.1:0-6129 GCA_045648525.1 Clostridia bacterium | reverse complement strand
GGAGTTTCAGGAGAAGAAGTTGCTTCGGGAAGTGTTTCAGGTTGTTCTTCCACTTCAGGTGTGGGAGTAGGCTCGCCCAAGGCTTCTTCCTTGGTATCATACACCTTAATTTTGAACGCAGGCGCAGGAAGGTCATTGGAGTTGCCTAAATTTGCAACGTATTTAAGGTCACCGTTGCCTTCGGGATAATCGGCAAAAGCAAGAATTTCGATGCCGTACTGTACGCCTTTTACCTGATTTACCACGCGTTCTTCCTTTAAAAGAACCTCGTCTTTACTAATGATTTCTGCTTCAATGTTGCGCTTGTTTACGCCTAAATCAATTTTGAAGCCTGAAAGTTTTTCGTGCTGACCGATTTTCTTTAAACCGTCACCAACGTTTTTGAACTTAATAACTACGCCTTTATCAGTTTTATACGCGTATTCGGGCATTGGTGAAGTCACGTAGTTTTCGTCACCTATACCGTAAAGACGGCAAAGAACAAGGTCGGCAAGACGGTCACCAACGGGTTTTTTGTAGTTAGGATGAGCAAAATCGGCATCACCGTTACGGATACCGTGATCCATAGAAACTACCATCGCCGAATTTTTGATAACTGAAAGACCGTCAAACTGAACGGCACGCTGTTCGGGAATATTTTTCCATTGGTCTAATACGTGTGAGGAAAGCTGAACGTAATAGAAAGGAAAATCCTGATTCATTTTCTCCCTTAAATCTTCTACGTAAACGTTAACGTACTCATTATATTTGCCGTAATCGGATACAGCAAGACCCATTTCGCTTTCACCCTGATAAAAGAGCATTGCCTTAATGCTTGTGTTAATAAAGGGGTGCATTAATGCGTTATACATACCTGAAACGGGAATATTATTTTCATAGCGGGTGTAGTTTGCTTTTTCAGAAGCTTCCTTACTCATAAGCTGACTGACAGGTGAACCGCCTGATGCAACGGAAATCATACCAACAGGCACGTCGGCATCTCTTACTATTTTATGTGCAAAGAAGAAACCCATTGCAGAAAAGCTTTTTGCAGTTGATAAAGATTCCTTTTTCCACTTTTTGCCCTTGATAACGTCTTTTTGCGGAGTATCCATTACCTCTGCTTTTTTTGTTGCATCAGCTTTGCCCTGGTCAAAGAAGCGAATCATACCCTCTGCTTCTGCTATCCAATCTTTTATTTCCTGACTTGAATATACGTTTCCACAAGCGCCAAGCTCTTTTTCTGCGTTGGACTGACCTGCAACAAGGTAAACGTCACCAACTAAAATACCTGTAAAGGTCTTTGTAAAATCACCCATGGTAACGGTTAATTCGTTTTCCGCTTTATCCATTGCCATTTCGGGAAGAACTGCGCACCACTCACCGTTTTCATCAACGGTTGCTTCTGCGGTTTGCCCTTTAAATGAAACGGTTATTTTTTCGCCTTTTTTGTCACTCCAGCCCCAGATTTTATTTTTTGCATCGCGCTGAAGCACCATATCGTTATTAATTGCACCTGAAACGGTAAAAGGTTCTTTTACTTCTTCCTCTGCAAAAACGGTTACGCTCATTGCGCTTATAACCATTATCACCATTAAAAGAATCGAAAGTAATTTTTTCATTTTTTTGCTCCTTTTTTAAATACTTTTGGTAAAACTAACTTTAACGGAACAACTATTATTACAATTATAAAAGTGTTAATTGCCGTTTTTATTGCAGTTTTTTTAATATTTTCATCGTAAAGGATTACTTCTTGTCTTTCCTCCTGTTGTTCAAGTAAAACGCTTTCGTTAGGAGTGAGATTTTGCGGTAAATCCTTAATACCGCCCTTTATAAGCACGACTTCGTCAATGTAGACCGCCTTCATGTCAGCCGGAATTGACGAAAAGCACATACGCCACATATCTGGTTGCGCTATATCCTCTTCCGTCACGGTAAAAGTTGCAGTAAGTTTTTCCCATTGTCCTGCTTTAAAGTTCTTCGTACATAATTCGCCGTAAAAATTGGTGTTACGCTGCTCGATAAAGGAGTTTTTCCTTGAGCCACGTAAAATAATGCTGAGTTTTTTATCGTTTTCGCATTCGTATTTAACGAACATTGAAATTGAATACTGACCTGCTTCGGTTATATAAGGAAAAATATCAACGGCAGGCGAGCCCCACGAATTAGCGGGTGTTTCCATTTTTAAGCAAGCACCTCTGTAGCCTTCTTCCGCAATGGACATTTTTCCTGCAGAAAATCCGTACCACTTTGTTTCCTGCAAGTTTTTTATATTTTCAAAGGTCGAGGTTTTTTCATCAAGAAGATTTTCCCCTGAAGAAACAACAGCATCTTCTTCATTAGCTTCTGCAAACTTTGCAGAGTCAACGCAAACGGTGTTTTTAACTTCCGTAGTTGCATCATCAGAAAAACGAATTATTGAAAAATCGCAAATCCAAACGGTATGAAGTCCCTGAGGCAAAGCATCAAGACACAATTTCCAGGTTTCTTCGCCCTGAACGTCTTCCTTTAATACGCCAAAGGTGGTGCTGAAGCTTTTCCACTTGCCCGTTACGGCTTTTACACGCCCTAAAGGCGCCCTATAGCCTGCTTCGCCACCGTTACCGTTTACAAAGAGCGTAGTTTTTGCACTTGCGCGCACAAGAAGTGATAAATCGTACGCCTTATTTTCCTCACCCTCAAGCATAACGTCAAAGGATATGGCGTATCTGCCTGCGCCGTTTTTTTCAACGTCCTTTTTAATAACACCAAAAATATCAATGCAAGGCGCAGACCAGGTATTTTCACCAAGTCCCGTAGTTTTTAGTGCCGGTACTTTTTCGCCTTTTTTCGTTGTAACGTATTCGATATTCGCCTTACCCGTGCCGAAAACAGAGAACATTTCTCCTATATTTTTATCGCCCGAAAAGGCTATATTCTCACCTTCTGCTTTTACTATAATACAGCAAGAAAGCATAAATAAAACAAGCGTTACCGCCATTAATTTTTTAAGCAAAAAAATACACCTCCGCATTATTTAAATATTGTACCATATTAAACACGGAAGTGTCAATATTTTGATATGAGAAATTATTCAAATTCAATACGCGTTGACATTATCAATGAAAGCGTTTATACTAAAGTCATTATATTTAAAGGACTTTTTTATGAGAAGAAATACTGAAGAAATGTATGCAAAGGAAAAGCCTTGGAAGCTTTTCTTTATAGTTGCCCTGCCGGGAATGATAAGTATGTTTGCAATGAGTATTTACAGCATACTTGAGGGCGCATTTATAGGACACACTTTAGGCGAAGGCGCATTTGCCGCAGTAAATATCGCGATGCCCCTTGTTATGATAAATTTTTCTCTTGGCGACCTTATAGGCGTGGGCGCAGCGGTACCAATTTCCATTGCTTTAGGCAAAAACGACCACGACGAAGCAAACAACGCTTTTTCCTGCTCGGTGGTTTCTATTTTTATTACCTCCATCATTATGGGGATTTTAATGTTTTTCCTTGCCAAGCCCCTTGCAAAAATGATGGGTGCTGACGGTACATTGCTTGAAACCTCCATAAGATATCTGCGCACCTTTGCTTTGATGAGTCCCCTTTCGGTAATATTTTTTGCAATGGATAATTACCTTAAAATCAGCGGTTTTGTAAAGTTCAGTATGTGCATAAACATTTTATGCAACGTGCTTAATATCGGACTTCTTACTTATTTTTTGTTGTTTATGCATATGGACGTTGTTGGTGCGGCACTGGCAACTTCAATTTCCTTTTGCGTATGCTCGTTAATTGCAATAATTCCTTTTGCTTTTGACAAGGCTCTTTTAAAATTTCAAAAACCCAAATTTTCACTTAAATTATTCAAACAGATAGCCGCCTGTGGCTCGCCCATTTTCTTAAGCAACATTTCAGGCAGAGTCGCATCAATTATTATGAATATCGCTTTAATGACCGTAGGCGCCCGTGAACTTGGCATAAACGGTGGCACAACTGCCGTTGCAGTTTATGCGGTGTTGATGTATTCAAGTGATTTATGCTGGCCTCTTTTATACGGAATAAGCGATTCCCTTGCGCCGTCAATAGGCTTTAACTGGGGCGCAAAAAACTATAATCGCGTTAAAAAAATTGCTTTTTGCAACTATACGGGCACCTTTGTTGTAGGTATGATTTCAACCTCACTTTTATTCTTCTTCCCCGATATTATTGCTTCGTTATTTGCAGATAAAGGTGACGTACAATTATTGGAAATGTCCGCACACGGCATAAGACTTTTCTGCTTTGCATACCTTTTCAGGTGGATTGTGGTTACTTCGCAAAGTCTTTTCAGCGCAATAGAGAAGCCGTTGTTTGCAACAATGATTGCCGTTGCAACGTCATTTGTTTTTCCCGTTTTGCTTATCGTAATTTTATGGAAGTTTGGTCTTGATGGCATATGGTTTAACTTTGTAGGCGTAAACTTTCTTTCTGCAATACTTTCCATTACACTTTTAATTTTATTTTTTTCAACGTTGAAAAAGGAGTTTAGTAAGGAGTAAATTATGCCTGAAATTATTTTTAAATTCTTTTCCGTAATTTTGAACATCATATTTTTACTGATTTCAGTTTCATATTTAAGCAAAGGCTTTTCCTTAAGCAAAGAAAAGCATTTAACCTCCGTTATCGGTATTGCTGTCGGCTGTATATTACTGTGTGTGGCATTTATTTTGCTTGATAAAGGTTTATTACGGCTTTTGTTTTTCTCTTTAGCCCTTTTTCTGTTTACTTTGTCATATAAAATGCGTCTGTTTATGCGGTTTCTTATTACTGCCGCCGTTTACGCAATAATTTCTGCTTCTGATTTTATTTCGCTGATAATCATATGTCTGGTTTTCTCTCTCCCCATTGAAGCCACGCTTGTTGAACCCATTTATACTCTTGGCATTATTTTCTCTTTTTCCATAGGTTTTATAGCACTTTTCATAATAAAGCACACGCGCAGGTTTATTACAACGGGTTTTGACAAACGTTTTTTGCTTATTTATCTTCTGCCCGTATGTACAACCGTCATTATTTTTATTGAATACACCGTTTTCTGCAATTACGATACTTCTTTTCAGATAAACCTGATAATGCTTTCAGGTGCATTGCTCCTCTTGATAACAAACTTTATAATTTTCACACTTACCGATGCTCTTTTTATGCAGATAGATGCAGAAAAGAAACTTCAGATTGCAAGAGAAATGATTGAAAAACAAAGCGAAGAATATCGTAAGCTACTTGATACTGACGGTGAAATAAGACGTTATCGGCACGACGTAAAGAACTTTCTTTCAGGTGTGCTTTTTAATCTTGAAAAAGATAAAACCGACCTTGTAAAAGCATCGGTTAAAGACCGCCTTGATTCTTTTAAGGATTTTGAAAAATACACTTCATCAAAAAACGTATTGAATGCACTTTTATCCCTTAAGGCAGAAAACGCCTCCCATATTAAATTTTCCTACGAACTAAACGTTAACAAAAGTTATTCCTTTGACGACATTGACCTTGCCGTTTTACTTGGAAATCTTATTGATAACGCTGTTGAAGCCGTCGAAAAGGTTGCCCAAATGAAATGGGTTAACGTTACCGTTTCCTATGACGGAAAGACAATGTGCGTTATAGTAACGAATCCCGTAAAGGATAAACCCGATACGTTAAACCTTACCACCACAAAGAAAAACAAAAAAGACCACGGTTTAGGTTTGCTTTCCGTGAAAAGTCTTGCTGAAAAATATAACGGTAGCGTTACCTTCTCCTGCAAAGATATTGTTTTTAAAGCCGTCGTTATTCTCTACGAAAAAGACTAAAACTTCAAAAAACTGCGGAAAATTCTATAAAAACACCAAAATTTCAAAAAATAATGTTTGCAATTTTCTTTTTTATGTGTTATTATACTTATGTAATACTTCTTGGAAGAGTGGGCGAAATCCCACTCTTACTTTTTGAAAGTGAGATTTTTTATGGCTGACGTAGCAATTCTTGCAGGCAATGCCGCAAGGGAAATTATTGAAAATTTGGGCTTTGAAATGGCTGACGTTGAGTACGTGCGCGGGGACGGACAGATGTGCCTTATCTTTTACATTCGTTCAAAAAACGGTGTAAATATCGACGACTGTGAAACAGTTTCCCGTGCCATTGACGAGG
>JAZROC010000075.1:0-6128 GCA_045648525.1 Clostridia bacterium | reverse complement strand
GGTGACGAAAAAGAACGCATAATGGGTGACTTCGCTCAACGCAACCGAGAATTACAAAACGGTGAATGGAAAAAAGGGTGGCAAGCCTTATGCCAATCTGTTAAAGAAGTATATCTTAACGTAATAAGAAAAGCGTGCAGCGATGAGGCTTTGCCGTGGGAGAACGATATGTTCGGTCACTACCTTGACTGCGAAGCGCATACTGACGTCTGGAGAGAGCTTTTTCCGACCTATAATCAAACGAACGAGAAATGAGATATTCTTAAATACGTTGCATTGATTGTTTTACCCGCTGTCGGCACTCTTTATTTTGCACTTGCAGGCATTTGGGGTTTACCTAGGACAAGGGGACGGTTTTCTCGCACCCTCTCAACAACCACACCATAAGCAAATAGCAAAAGCAGGCATTTTTTTGCCTGCTTTTTGTATGTGTAATAATATGAAACAGAGATTTAGTCTGCCTTTTCTTCGATATGGGGGTCGAAGATGGGCATAAACTGAAGTTTAAACAAGTTCATTTTATGCTTGCGGTCGATAATGGCTTTTTTGTTTTCATCGTCAATTTTGCCGGTGCGGATATAGGTGTCAAGCTCAAGGTAGGTGAAGCCTAAATTTTCCTCGTCGGTTTTTCCGCAAAGACCGTCAATGGGAGTTTTTTCAACAAGCTCTTCGGGAAGATTCAGTACGTGACCTATTGCTTTTACTTCCTGCACGGTAAGCTTTGACATTGGCGAGAAGTCACCTGCCGCGTCACCGTAGCGGGTTGAATAACCAACCCAGTCTTCCGAAAGATTGCAGGTGTTACAAACTCTGCCGTTAAAGCTCTGTGAAACTGCATAAAGGGTTGACATTCTTATTCTTGGCGGAAGATTTTGTTTTGTTTGCTCTGAAACCTCAAAATCTAAATTTTTGATAACACCGTCAACTGCATCTTTAATGTTGATTACGTGGTATTTTATGTTTAAGTGATTTACGAGCATAAAGGCTTTGTCGATATCGTGTTGCTCACCACAGGGCATCAAAACACCGATAACGCGGTCTTTTCCCAAGGCTTCAACGCAAAGGGCGGCGGCAACGGTGCTGTCTTTTCCCCCTGAAATGCCGATTACTGCATTACAGTCCTTGCCGTTTTCTTCAAAGAAATCTTTTATCCATTGCACGCATTGATTTTTAACCTTAACTGCATCAAACATTATAAAATTCTCCCTCAAAATTCGATTTAAGTTGATTATATCACAGTATAAAAGTCAGGTCAAATATTATGTTGCCAAAAGAAACAAAATTTGGTAAAATAACAATGCTTTTCGGGAGGATATTTTATGGAATACATAGCGTTAATTGTTTCAGCATTAGGCGTAACAAGCCAAAATATTCTAAAGCAGGTTTTTAACGAAAAAGGTAAGGGAAGTCCTTTCTTTTTTTCAGCTATAACCTCCTTTGTGGCAATGCTTTTTTTCGTGGTAACCAATACCGATTGGTATTATAACGCAGAGCTTTTACTTCCCTCGGTGGCATTTGCCGTAACCTATGCGGCGGCAACGGCATTTCCCGTATTTGCGCTTCTGCACGGACCTTTGGCAAAAACCACTCTTATAAACTCATTTTCCCTTTTAATTCCTACTCTTTACGGCATTATCATTCAGGGAAGAAATAACGAAGAAGCGGCTTCTCCCATACTTATCGTAGGAATAATGCTTCTTTTCTGCTCGCTTTTTCTCGTTAATTATCAGAAAAAAGACGAAGGCAAAATGACGGTTAAATGGGCAATTTTCGTTATTCTTGCATTTTTAGGCAACGGCTTGTGCTCAACTGTTCAGACCGCGAAAAAGGATTATTACGGTAACGCGGGCAACACTATGTTTATGATTGTTGCGCTTGGTATGGCGTCTTTAATTCTTCTTTGCGCGGCAGTTATTATGAAAGAGCAGAGAAAATATATCGGCTTTACCGTTAAAAAGGGCGGAATTATCGCTCTTGCCTGCGGTGTTGCCAACGGCTTAACTAATTTGTTGACCTTGTTCTTAAACGCAAGCAACGTGCCTGCATCAATTATATTCCCCGTAATTTCGGGCGGTGGACTTATACTTGTTTTTCTTTATGCAGTATTTGTTAAAAAGGAAAAGTTTACACCTTTGCAGTATATCGGCTACGGTATAGGCATTACGGCACTTATTTTAATGAACATTTAACGTGTTGACGGCTTTTACAATATTTAGTATAATATACTAATAAACTTTTATGGAGAGATTTTTATGGATTTTAAGGTAGAAATAGCATCACTTATTGCTGAAAAGGCAGGTATTTCGCAGGAAGAATGTGCGGGATATATCGAAATTCCGCCTAAAAAGGAAATGGGCGATTTTGCATTTCCTTGCTTTAAGCTTGCCCGAGTAATGCGTAAGGCTCCGCCAATGATAGCAAAGGAATTGCAGGAAACGCTTATTCTTCCTTCCTTTATTAAGGAAGCGCGTGTTGAGGGCGGATACCTTAATTTCTTTATTGATACGGAAAAACGCGCCGAGTCAGTTTTAAAACAGGCTGATTCTTTGGGCGAAAAATACGGCTCGTCGGAAATGGGCAAGGGCAAGACCGTTTGTATTGACTATTCTTCAATCAACATTGCAAAGCGTTGCCATATCGGTCATCTTACTACTACGGTTTTAGGTAATTCATTGGCAAAAATCCACAGATTTTTAGGCTATGAGGTTGTTTCCATTAACCACCTTGGCGACTGGGGCACACAGTTTGGTAAAATGCTTTGCGCTTTCAAGCATTGGGGCAACCGTGAGGACGTTGAAGAAAAGGGCGTTAACGCATTAATCGAGCTTTACGTGCGTTTTGAAAAGGACGCAGATGATAAAATGCAGGAAGAAGCTCGCGCGTGGTTCAAGAAAATCGAAGACGACGACCCCGAAGCAATGGAATTATTCCAATGGTTTAAGGATATTACCTTAAAAGACGTTCAGGAAATTTACGACCTTTTAGGCATTAAATTTGATTCCTATGCAGGCGAAAGTTTTTATAAGGACAAGTGCGGTGCGGTTGTTGACGAATTAAATGAAAAGAAGATGCTTGAGCTTTCAGAAGGCGCATACGTAGTAAAGCTTGACGAATACGATATGCCTCCTTGTATTCTTTTAAAATCTGACGGCGCAACAATCTATGCAACCCGTGACCTTGCGGCAGTTTTCTACCGTAAAAAGACTTATGATTTTGACAAGTGTCTTTACGTTGTTGCATATCAGCAGAATCTCCACTTCCAGCAGGTGTTCAAGGTTGTTGAGCTTATGGGTTATGACTGGGCAGATAAACTTGTTCACGTACCCTTTGGTATGGTAAGCTATGAAGGACAGACTCTTTCAACAAGAAAGGGACACGTTGTTTATCTTGACGAGGTGCTTCACCGCGCCATTGACAAGGCATATGAAATTGTTAACGAGAAAAACCCCGACCTTGAAAACAAGGAAGAGGTTGCAAAGCAGGTTGGTATTGGCGCAGTAGTTTTCTATGACCTTTTCTCAAATAAAATCAAAGACGTTGATTTCTGGTGGGACAGAGCATTGAACTTTGAAGGCGAAACAGGTCCCTACGTTCAGTATGCACATACACGTTGTTGCTCGGTGCTTAAAAAGGCTCCTGAACTTAATGTTGAAAAGGCAGATTTCAGCTGTCTTTCAGATGAAGCGTCAACTGACCTTATTCAGAAACTTGAAGCCTTCCCGCAGGTTGTAAGAGATGCGGCAGAAAAATATGAGCCCTCAATTATCACTCGTTTTTCTGCAAACCTTGCACAAAGCTACAACCGCTTCTATTTCGAAAACCGTATTTTAGGCGAAGAAGAGGGCGTTATGCAGGCTCGTCTTTTAGTTACCAAGTGTACGAGAGATTGCTTGAAAACTGCGTTAAGTCTTTTAGGCATTGATGCACCTGAAAAAATGTAATATTATTGAAAATCTCTGGTAAAACAGAGGTTTTCTTTTAATGGAGAAAAAAATGTTTTACGGCAAAAAAACTCTTTTATATCAACTGCCTGAAGCGGTAAAGTTTATGATGAGTTACGTCATCATAACAAAGGAAAATAATGCCATTGTTATTGATGGCGGCAGACCTGAAGATATGCCTTTATTAAAAGAAATTTTAGCAGGCAGAAAAATTAAATTGTGGATTTTGACTCATCCTCATAACGACCATATAAACGGCTTCGTAACGGAGGCGGAGGAAAACGGGTTAAGCGATTTTGATATTGAAAAAATCGCATATAATTTTCCACCTTATGAAATTATAAATAATAAAAACGTTAAGGATTATGAGTATTATCAAAAGGAATTAAATGAAGTTCTGCCAAGATTTTTAAAAATTGAGCCGCTTATTAAGGAAAAAGTTTTAAATGTAAAGCAACGCGACAGCATAACAATTGACGAAGTTAAAATTGATTTTATCTATTCTTATCATGAAGAACTTACCGATAATCTTATGAATGACGCATCTCTTGTTTTTAAGGTCACCGCAGAAAAAACAGTTCTGTTTTTGGGCGATTTAGGACCTGCAGGCGGAAGCGTTTTAATGGCAGAATCACGCGAACTTCTGAAATCCGATATTGTGCAGATGGCGCATCACGGACATATGAACGTTTCAATGGAAGTGTATGCAGAAATTATGCCTGAAGCGTGCCTTTGGTGCTGTAACGAGGCTCTTTATAATGAAGAAGCTATCCCTTTTTATTTAAAAGATACCGAAAAACTTTTAAAGCAGGGTCGTTATGGTATGTACGGCACAGCCGTTACAAGAAAATGGATGGATATTTTAGGTGTAAAAACCCATTACGTTGCAAAAGACGGAATAATTTGTGTTGAAATATAGAAAAAGGCATCACACACGATGCCTTTTTTCTATTTGAATTTAATTATGCGATTTTTAGGGAAATGATTATCTTCCGATACCTTTTGCGGTAATTAATATGCGGTCGATGACTTTATTGTTATCAACAACATAAATTTTATCGTGCAGGTTCACAGTTGAACAACAATGGGCGGGAACAAGAAGCATTTTTTCGCCAACGTTAACGTTTTTGGTGTAATTGTGAAGTTGAAAATGTTCTTCGCTTGCAACTATTTCAGTTGCGGTGCCATCGTATAAGGCGGGCATTCCCTGGTCAACACCGCAGGTTTTAACACCTGCATCAACAACGGTTAAACCGTCGCGCTTGCTTACAACGGTGGTAAGAATGAACAGAGAGTTTTTAAAAGGCAACGATAAATTGCGGTAGGTTGCATCCATAAAAAGATAACTGCCTGCCTGAAGCTCGGTGTAAAGTCCCTCAACAGCCTTGATTTCTGCCGTGCCCGTGCTTCCGCCTGAAACGGTTTTAACTTCCACGTTGTTTTCTTTTAAATATGAAAGAAGCTCTTTTAATTTATCATAATTTGCGCTTGTCATTTCTTTGCGTGCGGAAATATCTTCAACGTGCGAAACGTGTCCCGCATATGCCTGCAAACCTTCAAAAACAAGATTATCGCACTTTGAAATATGCTTTATAAGAGCAAGAACTTCGTCTTTTTTCGTAACACCGCAACGATTCATACCGATATCAAATTCAACTAAACAGTAGATAATGGAACCGCTGTTTTTTGCGGCAACGGATAATGCGTTTACGTTTTCAATATTATCAACGCAAACTGTAAGGCGACAGTTGTTGGCTAAATCGCCAAGTCTGCGGATTTTCTCGGGGCTAACTATCTGATTGGCAATTAAAATATCCTCAATGCCTGCATCGCATAAATCTTCTGCTTCGCTTAATTTGGCGCAGGTCATACCAATGGCACCGTTTTCAATCTGCCATTTGGCGATTTGTGCGCATTTGTGCGATTTATAGTGGGGACGAAGCTTTAATGTACTGCCTTTAAGCAGATTTTTCATAGCATCCATATTGGCTTTCAAAATATTAACGTCCAACACTAATGCAGGTGTTGATAAGCCTGAAACTTTCATTTTAATTCCCTCCTATATTAAGCACTTCTGCGATAATTTTTCCTATTTTTTCTGCCATACGGAAAAAGCCTAAATCGTTGGGGTGACAACCATCGCTGGTGCAAGATTCGTAAAAATCGCCTTCAAAAAGCGTTTCACCG
>JAZROC010000074.1:0-5238 GCA_045648525.1 Clostridia bacterium | reverse complement strand
ACTATTTCAAACGGCGAAATCTTTGAGGTAACAGTTAAGGAAGCTGTCAAGGGCGGTCTTACTGCTGATTATGACGGCATCCGTGTTTTCATTCCCCGTTCACAGATTCGTGCAAACGGCTTTGCAAAGGACGTTGACCGTTACGTTGGTCAGACACTTCGTGTTCGCGCAATTGATATTGATGCAAAGCATCGTAAGGTTGTTGCAACACACGGCGCAATTATCAAGGAAGAAAGAGATGCCGCTTTAGAAGCAGCTTGGTCAAAGCTTGAGGAAGGCGCAACCGTAACAGGTATCGTTAGAAGACTTACCGATTTTGGTGCATTCGTTGTCCTTGGCGGTGTTGACGGTCTTATTCATATTGGTGATATCGCTTGGTATCGTATCAATAAGCCTGAAGACGTTTTAAAAATTAATCAGGAAGTTGAAGTTACAATCCTTTCACTTGACAGAGAAAACGAAAGAATTTCTCTTGGCTACAAACAGCTTCAGCCTAAGCCCTGGGATACTGCAGTTGAAAAATACGCAGTTGAATCAGTTGTTAAGGGCACAGTTGTTCGCATTACTGCTTTCGGTGCTTTCGTTGCACTTGAACCCGGAATCGACGGTTTAGTACATATTTCCGAAGTTTCCAACAAGTTCGTTCAGAAGGTTGACGAGGCAGTTAAGGTTGGTCAGGAAATCGAAGCACTTGTTTTAAGTGTTGATCCTGAAGAAAAGCGCATCAGCCTTTCAATCAAGGCTCTTCTTGCTGACGAAGAAGCAGAAGAGGAAGCAGTTGAAGAAGTAGCTGAAGAAACAGCTGAAGAAGCAACAGAAGAATAATCTTTGAGAGTGCCGAGAAAATTCGGCACTCTTTTTTATAAAAAAATAGTATTTGCAAATAATATACTTGGTGATTTTATGAATATAGCTTTTTTTGATGCAAAGCCCTATGATATTGTTCATTTTGAGCAATATGGAAAAGAAAAGGGCATAAACTTTAAATTTTTTGAAACGAAATTAAATGCTGATACCGTAAACCTTGCGCAAGATTGTCAGGGTGTCTGCGTTTTTGTAAACGATACGGTTAATGCATCGGTAATAGATAGATTATATGAAATGGGCATAAAAATAATTGCTTTGCGTTGCGCAGGCTATAATAACGTTGACGTGAAGCATGCATATGAAAAAATTCATATAATGCGCGTGCCTGCCTATTCGCCCTATGCCGTTGCCGAACACGCTATGGCGCTGTTGTTAACGCAGGTCAGAAAGACTCACAAAGCATATATCCGCACCCGCGATTTTAACTTTTCCCTTAACGGTATGACGGGTTTTGACCTTTTTAACAAAACTATTGGCATTGTTGGCACAGGCAAAATCGGCAGAGTTTTTATGGATATCTGCAAAGGCTTCAATATGAATATTATCGCTTACGACAAGTTTCCCATAAAAGACAGCGATATAAATTACGTTTCCCTTGACGAACTTTACGAGAAAAGTGATATTATTTCATTCCATTGTCCTTTAACGGAAGAAACCCGACATATGTTAAATTCAGAAACTATGCAGAAATTAAAGGACGGTGTTGTTATAATCAACACTTCCCGTGGTGCGCTTATTGATACCGAAGCACTTATCGAAGGTATCCGCACCAAAAAAATCGGTGCCGCTTGTCTTGACGTTTATGAGGAAGAATCGGAATTTTTCTTTGAGGATTTATCGGAAAATATTATTACTGACGATACACTTTTAAGGCTTATTTCAATGCCCAACGTTATCGTTACTTCACATCAGGCATTTTTAACTAACGAAGCACTTGATAACATTGCCGAAACTACAGTTTCAAATATCGTAAATTATTTTGAAAAAGATATCTGTGATAACGAAATCTGCTACCGTTGCGGTAAATGCGAGGAATTAGGCAGTCATTCAGGTAAAAAATGTTTTTAAAAAAATGGGGCACCTTCCTTACGGATGGTGCCCCAACTGTCATTTTTTGCGTTAAATTAGTTTTTGAAATTTTTCGATAATGTAGTTACAGTTTAAAATCTTTTCAACTATCTGACCTTTTGAAAAGTAATAGTGGTTAGCCGCTTCAAATCCTATGGATGCGTTTTTGTTCATTAGTTCAAGCATTTTTCTTGCAATTTCAAGCTCGCTTTCTGCTATGAAAACAGCGTCTGCGTATCGCTTTTCATCTCTTGCACGGACAAAACGAATCTGGTTTAACGATGCACGGAAGATGCAGTAACAAGCTTCCGCCATAACGGTAATTTCGCTTTCATCATTTTTTGGAAGAAGCTTTAAGCCTTCCTCCCACTTATCACACAATTTTTTAAACTGATCTTCAAAGGCTTCAACGGTGTATTCGTAACGCCAATTGTCAAGGTCATCGTATGCAAAGCAGGTCATTGTTGATTTATAACCCGTTGGCTTTTCAAAAAGCAAGGTTGAAGGACCTGCATTCTGAGGACCGTAGTATAAAACGTTCAGATGGAAAGGGAAATTTTCAAAAGCTTCTGCAAATTTCTTTTGAGAAAGATATGTGGGCGTGTTTTCCGAAGAATAACTGCACTTTTCGTAAAAGTATTTTGCGCAGGAAGCAAGATTTTCTGAAGGATATCCACCTAAAGTCCAGCTTAATAAAAGGTGGCGGACACCTTCTTTTTTTATGCCCTCAAGATGCGTTTCAATTAACGGGGCAACGGGAATTGCAGGTACGGTTGAACACTCCCAAGTGGTATTTACCTGCACTTTTGCGCAAGTTTCAAGACCGAGATTTTTTGCAAGAGCCCATTCCCTTTTTGCTGCTTCACCGGGACCTACAATGCTCATTGAATAATCTCTTACTGTGCCTTTTACGTTACCTCTCTCAAAAGGTACGGCGCGCTCGCTTTGTGTAATTAAGATAGCTTCTTTCGGTAAATTTTTTATAATTTCTTCGGTAAAATCATACCAGCCCCAACTCCACACAAAAAGCTTTATATTCTTGTTTTTTCTGTGTGCGCCTTCAAGAATACACTTGTGAAGAGCGCCTATAACTTCGCCCATAGTCTTTTCTTTACAACGAGGGCAAAGGCAAGTTTCAGGAGTAGAATGGGAATAACAGTTGGTTAAATTTTCAGAGCGGGTAATGGTAAAGAAACCGCCAAGCAACGGCACGTTTTCACAAATTTCCTCAATGGCATTTTTTATGTAATTCTGAACTGTTTCCGTTGAAGTGCAAAGGCAGGCTTTGTCATCTTTTGCGTGTCCCTTCAAATCAGGATACTTTTCAAAAAAATCAAGGGGCATATAACGTGGCTCATTTATATAGAGATACAATTTTATGCCGTATTTATCGAGCCTTTCTGAAAAATCTTTCATATTTTTCAGACGTTTTTTATAGCCTTCGGATAACTTTTTATCAAAGGGAAAATCAGCTAACTGGGAAAGAATACCTTGAGTCCAAATACCGTTGATGCCTAACTTCTTATATGCTTCAAGTTGTGCATCAGGGCAGAATTTTCGGCTGTCAACGTCAAAAGCGTTTTGATATAAACCTGAAAAAGCGTATATCATACGGGTATCAAACTGTGACTCACCTTCAAAAGAAATTTCAGGCACGTTGTATTCGAAATCGAAAGGTCGTTTGCCTGAAATATCTATAGTCTGCATAACTTTTTTTATCTTTTCCGTCTGCAGTTTTTCTTCTTCGGTGAGAAGACGGAAAACAACCTCGTCGCAGTCAGGTTTGTTGCCTAATTTAATATCTAAAAAGTCGTCCTTTCTTAAAAGAAAAGCAAAACTTTCTTCCGAAAGATCTAATAACTCAAGTAATTGCGAATAGGGAAGAATATGCCATAACCTACGTATAATTGTAATATAACCTTTTTCAAACCAAGTGTTTTCGGGGTTATAATCAGGTAATCCCATATCTAAAGCGCATTGTTTTACGTTATCAACGCTTGTTTTTAAAATTTTGGCAATTTTATCAACCGGCACGTATTCATACGCTCTGAAAATAAATGCTTGATGGCGCGTGGGAAAGTGTGGCAAAGGCACGGGCTTTTTATCAATAAGTGGCAAAGCAAAACTCATTTTTTTGACTCTCCTCATTTTTTTATTATTATACAAAATAAAAATATAAAAGTAAATATCATTTTTTAATGTAAAACTTGCCATTTCTTAATACAAATGAAACACTTGCATATCTGCACATTTGAGCCCTTTTTTATATGTATAAAAATTAATACAATATTACCAAAAAAGCACCAAAATGGGTTGACATTTTTGGCATAAAGTGATACAATTCTAACAGTAAAATAAATCTTTAAAAGACGATACTGTGATATCGGTAAGGTTGCAAATATTTCTTAGGAATACAGCGCAGGTTGTGTTCGGTTTTTTTGTGTGTCTTGCCGCTGTTTACGGGCAAGGCTTTTTTTGTGAAAGGATATAGGCATGAAAGACGAATTGAGAGCAAAATGTATAGGCTTAAATGAAACACAGACGGCATTAGTGTCCTCTTTTCTTCAAAATTCCGATTTTTATAATTCTGATAAATATTGTATTTTTCCCGGTTTCACCGACGTGCATGTGCATTTTCGTGAGCCGGGTTTTTCGTATAAAGAAACTATTTATTCAGGCTCGCGGGCGGCGGCGAAAGGCGGATACACTTCAGTTTGCACAATGCCTAACTTAAATCCCGTGCCTGATTCGTTGGAAAATCTTTTACTTCAAAAAGAAATTATTGACCGTGACTCTGTCATAGATATTTACCCATACGCGTCAATTACCGTGGGGCAGAGGGGTGAAACACTTTCGGATTTTGAAAAAATGAAAGATATTGCCATTGCTTATTCTGATGACGGTCGTGGCGTGCAAAACGATGAAATGATGCTTGAAGCAATGGAAAAAGCAAAAGCATTAGATAAAATGATAGTTGCCCATTGCGAAGTAAATGACTTGCTTGAAGGCGGATATATTCACAAAGGCGAATATGCGAAAAAGCATAATCACAAAGGCATTTGTTCAGAAAGCGAATACAAGCAGATCGAGCGCGATTTGAATTTAGCAAAAAAAGTTGGAGTTAAATACCACGTCTGCCACATTTCCTGCAAGGAAAGTGTTGATTTAATCAGGCAAGCGAAAAAAGACGGTGTTGACGTAACCTGTGAAACGGGTCCGCATTACCTTGTTCTTGACGACAGTTGTCTTCAGGAGGACGGCAGATTTAAAATGAATCCAAGTCGGAGGCCAAGCGGGCTTAGG
>JAZROC010000073.1:0-8271 GCA_045648525.1 Clostridia bacterium | reverse complement strand
GAAGAATTAACGTATTTAAAAGTAAAATCATTAACTTCTTTTTTCGCCTCGTCTGAAAGAAGATAATAGTTACTTAAGAAACTCATAGTTTCGTCACTTAAACACAGAAGCGATTTTAAATCATATTCTCTGTTTAATTTTAAAACAGATTGCAAAGAGCTTGTCCTATGAATATTTTCAACGGCATTTATGTGTTTTTGCTCGTCTTCTCTGAATGAAAGCAACACTGCGTGAATATATTTCTGGTTTAATTCAATGCAAGCTTTAATTCGGCGATTTCCAAAAATCAGTTTGTAACCGTTTACATCGTCACGCACAACACCTACGGGCTGAAGCAGACCATACATTTTTATACTTTCTTTTAATAGCGAAACGTCCTCTTTGATGCAATCGAATTTAATTAAATTTATGGGCAATTTTGTATAAACAATACCTGCGCGCATATGTTTTCACCTCAAAGAAGATAGTAACAAAAAAGGGGCTTTCCGTAAAGGAAAACCGTGTTATAAAAAGTGCTAAAATTTTTTAGTTTTTAAGTAAAAAATGAAGTATTTTTTTGCATTTTTGATTTTAAAAAGATATTTTTAGTTAATTTGAAGTGCGGTTTTTAAGTCATTTTCAGATGTTTTTTCATTAAATACCGTAAAAGCCGCCGCGCGAAGCATTCTGTTCATTACCGAAAGACCTGCGCCTTTTTCTGAAACCGAGGTAATAAACACCGTATCAAATCCTTTTTCGTCACATTCTCTCAAAAACTTAAAAAGATTTCTTGCCGCAATTCTGGTGTCGTTGTCTGAATATAAACTTATGGCGTTTCTGCTTTCAAGTAAAGAAAGTTTTTCTTCTGCCCACAAAATTACGGGATTTTTGTTGTTGTCTTTTGCAAAATCATAAAATCGCGATACTGTTTTTTCGTCTGCGCTAACAATGATAACTCTTGCCTTTGGCGAATAATGTTTATATTTCATACCGGGACTTGCGGCTTTGTCAACCTTATTGTTTTCAAAAACTGATGGGTGAATATCAACCCTGCCCAAAACCTCGCAAAGCATTTCGTACGTAATCATACCGGGTCTTAAAAGTACAGGCACTTCTCCGCATAACGAAATAACTGTTGTTTCAACACCGCAATTACATTGGCCACCATCAAGTACTAAAGGTATTTTTCCTTCAAGGTCATCAAAAACGTGTTTTGCGCTTGTGGGTGAAGGCTTACCTGATGAGTTTGCACTTGGTGCAGGAATAGGGCAACCGCAGGCTTTTATAAATTCCCTTGCACCTTTGTGTTCAGGAATACGTATGCCGACAGTATCAATGCCGCCCGTTACGCATAAAGGAATTTCATTGCGCTTCGGCAATACAATAGTTATAGGTCCGGGCATAAATTCATCTATGAGCATTTGTGCATTTGACGGAATTTCTCTTGCAACTTTGCCTATATCTTCCTTGCTTGCAACGTGAACTATCAATGGGTTATCCATTGGTCTGTTTTTGGCTTCAAATATCTTTTTAACTGCGTTTTCGTTAAAAACGTCGGCACCTAAACCGTAAACGGTTTCAGTAGGAAAGGCAACAACCTCACCTGAACGAATAAGTTCGCCTGCTTTTTTTAAAGAAGATTGGTTAATTTCTAAAACTTCTGTTTTCATATTAGTTTTATAAGTTCCTCTGAATCCTGTATTTCGTTAACCATACTTATGTTATAGTCCTCCATATGCATGCCTGCATCTTCGCGCACGAATATGTTTTTGTCAAAATGGTCTTTTATTTCCTGTGTGTGTCTTTTTAATGCAGTTAACACGTATGGGTTAAGGCGCAGAATTACGTTTGGCGCAAGATTATTGTTAGCAGTGCGCTTCAATTCATTTAAAAGATTATTTAAAATAGAGCTTTTATTTAAAATTCTGCCGTCGCCTTCACAGTACGGGCAAACCACCTGCATTGAAGAAGAAAGACTTAAACGTGTCTTTTTTCTTGTTAACTGGCAAAGTCCAAGGGGTACAAAACCTAAAATATTAGTTTTGATTTTGTCACCTTGTGAAGCTTCTTCAAGTGTATCAAGCACTTTTTGTCTGTCCTGGTCACTTTCCATATCAATAAAGTCAATAACAATTATGCCGCCTATTGCACGTAATCTAAGCTGTTTTGCAATTTCCTTTGCCGCCATAATGTTAGTGTTTAAAATAGTTTTTTGTAAATCGTGATCACCGGTAAATTTGCCGGTGTTTACGTCAATTACGGTTAACGCTTCGGTATAATCTATAACAAGATATGCACCGTTATCAAGCCACACGTGTCTGCCCAAAAGTTTTTTGATTTTTGTTTCAATACCTTTTAAAGCAAAAAGGTCGCCTTCTTTAAAAATGATTCTGTCCAAAAATCTCGGCGCCATAACGGTGGCTATTTTCTTTGCTTCGGCAAATACTTTTTCATCGTTTACAGTAAGTTTTTGCACTGAATCATCAAAGTAATCTCTTATAATGGTCAAAAGAAGACTGTCATCACTATGTAAAAGACAAGGTGCGTTTTTGATTTTAGATTTTTTTTCAATTTCTGCCCATTGCTCCGTCAAAAAGGACATTTCATTCTTTAACGTATTCTCGCTTAATCCCTGAGCATCTGTTCGTACAATATAGCCTTCGTTATTGCCTTTAAGCTGAGAAATTATGGTTTTTAAACGTAATTTTTCTTCTTCATCGTCAATTTTCTTTGAAATGCCGATATAATCGTAAAAAGGCATTAAAACAAGGCTGTGTCCGGGTAAAGTTATCGAGGTGGTTACTCTTGGACCCTTAACACCCTGCGCTTCTTTCGTTATCTGAACAATTACTTCATCGCCCTTTTTTAAAAGCTTGCGTATATCGGTTTCCTTTGTTTCAGAAACTATATCGTCAAGAAAAAGGAATGCGTTTTTATCTAAACCAATGTCAATAAAAGCCGATTGCATACCGGGCACAATATTATCTACAATACCTTTATAAATATTGCCAACCGAGCCTGAATTGATTGAGGAGTGTTCAACAAAAACGTCAGACAGTTCATTGTTTTCAAGAATAACCGCGCTTTTTTCTAAAATGCCTGCGTTTATAAGAATTTCTTTCATTATACAGTCCCCACAGGATTTTCAATATTGTTATCGTTAAGTATAAAAAGCGAATCACGACAAACGCTTGCGATTTTAACGTTTTCGCCTTCGATAATTTCCTGAAGCTTGTCTGCACGCAGGTTTTCCGAATTACTGCAGGAAAGAGTTGCTTTGATTACACCGTCAACAAAGGAAAGCCTGTGTATCATAGGTCTTACGTTAACAAGAGCCATACCCTTTTTAGTTTTCTTTTCGATTTCGATTGTTTCTTTTGCCAAAATACTTTTTAACGTTTGTGAACAATCTTCATTGCTTTCAGGGGTGAGAGTGTATTCTGCCAAAATAATTACGCTTCCTACGTTGGGGTAGCTATCTTCAGGCTCAACTGCATTTACCACCTTAACACCAATGGGTAAAACTTCGTTAAGCCGCTTCATACATTCCATCGGAGGAACAAATTTTTCAAGCTGAACTTCAACGTATTCTGCGTTGGAGCATACACCAACGGGTAAAGCACAAGCAAAACTTATCAAAAGGTGTGGATTAAAACCCTGCGAATACGCACAAGGCAGTTTTGCCCTTCTTAAAGCACGTTGAAATAACCTTTGCATATCAAGGTGGGAGATATATTTTACTTCTTCTTTTTTCTGAAACTGCATTAAAAGACGCATTATTTTACCTCCTTCTTGCAAATGCTCATCATACCGCAACCTGTACAGCCCTGACGGCAATCTCTTGTGGTCTCTTCGTTCATAGCTTTTTTAAGCTCGTTTTTATAATATGTTTTCGTTACACCAACGTCAACGGTGTCCCAAGGTAAAGTTTCGTCAAGCTCATATTCTTTCTGTGCCATTTCTTCCATTGAAACGTTGTTTTCCTCAAATGCTTCCTGCCATTTTGAAATATCAAAATGCTCGTTCCACGCATCCATTTTACAGCCTTTTTTCCAAGCGGAATATAAAACGTTGCACATTTCTCTGCCGCCGCGTGCGCAAGCAACCTCTAACTTTGAAGCAGTTGAATCGTGATATTTATATTCAACACCTCTTAAGGTTCTGATAAGGTCTGATAAATATTTCTGCTTTTCTTTAACACTTTCTTCAGTATCCTGTTTTATCCATTGGAATGGGGTAAATGGTTTGGGAATAAATACGGAAGTGCTTACTGTTATGCGCATATTTTTTGTGTTGCCGTAAACGTCGCGATAAACGTCAGTACACTTTTTAGCAAGCTCATAAATACCCTTGATATCGTCCATGTTTTCAAAGGGCAGACCAATCATAAAGTAAAGCTTTATGGCTCTGTAACCTGCTTCATATGCACCACGCACAGTTCTTAAAAGATCTTCTTCGGTAACGTTTTTATTAATGATGTTTCTCATTCTCTGAGTGCCTGCTTCAGGCGCAAAGGTAAGTGAGCTCTTTCTCATTTGGGTGCTTACAAAATCGGGGTTAAAGGAGTCAATTCTCAATGATGGCAATGAAATATCCATATGTTCATTTTCAAATTCACAGGAAAGCCTTTTAATAAGCTCTTCCAGATGCGAATAGTCGCCGCTTGAAAGACTTGTTAATGAAATTTCATCATAGCCTGTGCTATCAGCACTTAAGCGGGCAAGTTCAACTAATTTATCAACGCTTCTTTCGCGAATGGGACGGTATAAGAAACCCGCCTGACAGAAACGGCAACCGCGTGTGCAACCACGGAATATTTCGAGCATAATGCGGTCATGCACAACTTCTACCAATGGCACTATAAGTTTAGTGGGGGAGAAAGTATTTTCAAAATCCTCAACAACGCGTCTTTTAACGTTTTTGGGCGCATTTTCAATGGGTGTGATGGTAAGTTTACCGGAGTTATCATACGAATGCTCATATAACGAGGGCACGTACATACCTTCGTTTTGTGAAAGCATTTTCAAAAGCTCTTTGCGGCTTTTGTTTGATGCTTTCCACGATTTATAAATATCAATAAGCTCGTTTAATTCTTCTTCGCCATCGCCCAAAAGAAAACAATCAACAAAATCTGCAAGCATTTCTGCGTGATTTGCGCAAGGACCGCCTGCTACGATTAAAGGCTCATTTTCTTTTCTGTCAACGCTTTTTATACTAACGCCTGCAAGGTCAAGCATATTTAAAACGTTTGTATAGCTTAATTCGTATTGAAGAGTAAAACCCCATATATCAGCATCTTTTACGGGCATTTTATTTTCAAGGGTAAAAAGCGGAATATTATTTTCGCGCATAAGATTTTCCATATCAACCCAGGGCGCATAGGCACGCTGGCAGAATGTGTCAGGGCGTTCATTCAACAAATGATATATAATTTTTCCGCCTAAATGGGACATACCCATTTCATAGGTATCAGGATAAGAAAATACAAAATTAACCTCTGCATTTTCCTTTAAACACATATTTACTTCGCCGCCTGTGTAACGGGCAGGCTTGTCAACTTTTATTAAAATATCGTTCAGCGTCATTAAAACACCCTCCGAGTCAATATATATTTATATATTATATTATGTTAATGTTATTTGTGTCAAGGAGATTAAATTTTTCTCTCCGTTCTTGCAATAACGCAACAGTAAACTTCTTTTGCTCCTGCTTTCTTTAAGAGCTTCGCGCATTGGCGCAGAGTTGTGCCGGTAGTGCAAACGTCATCAACTAAAAGAACGGTTTCGCCAAAAACACCTGCATTAAAATCAAACTGTCCCTTTAATTGCTTTAGTCTTTCATCTCTGTTAAGATTTGCGGCTTTTATATTACCTGAACGGCAAAGTACGGTTCTGTATGGAATATCAGTTAAAGAGGAAAGCTTTTTCCCAAGCAGTTCCGCTTGATTATATCCTCTTTCTCTTAAACGTCTTTTAGATATGGGCACCGCGGTAATAAGTGTAATTTCGTCAATAACTTCTTTTAATGAGTCAAGGGCAATTTGGGCAAAATCATATTTCAGATAGCGTTTGTTGTTGTGTTTAAAATTTTTAATAAGCGTATCCATTGGCGGCTTATATGAAAAGTTACAAAACAGTTTTGCGTAATCGGGCTTTTCTTTCATACAAGAAGAGCATAATCCCTCGGTGTTTATGCTGTCACAACAAATTCTGCATCTGTTGCCGATTAAAGGAACCAATGATTTATAACAATCATAGCATAATCCGTATTTATAAATATCTTCTTTTGCGCAAATCAGGCAGTTTGCGTTAGTGGGAAACATCAACTGTGTAAAAATATATTTAGGTTGCAAAAATATCACGCTTTCAAAAAATTTTCTATTGATTTTATTTAGATTATACCATATAATAGGTTAGGTGAAAATCAAATTTTAGGAGAATTATTTTGAAACTTATACTTGCAACGAATAACGAACATAAAGTAAGAGAAATGCGCGAAATTTTAGGCAATCATTTTTCGGAAATGATTACGTTAAAGGAAGCGGGAATTACACACGAAACAGTTGAAGATGGCTTGACGTTCAGGGAAAATGCTCTGAAAAAAGCAAGGGAAATTACTGAAATTACAGGTCTTCCTGCCTTGGCTGACGATAGCGGTCTTTGCGTCCTTGCATTAGACGGTATGCCGGGCGTGTATTCTGCCCGTTATGCATCAACTGATGATGAAAATGCTTCCGATAAAGCAAACAGAGATTTATTATTAAAAAATATGAAAGACATTACTGACCGTCGCGCCTACTTTGCCTGCGCTATTGCTCTTACAATGCCTGACGGTACAAGCTATGAAACCGAAGGCAAATTCTGGGGCGAGATTACTTATGAAGAAAAAGGCGAGAACGGATTTGGCTATGATAATCTGTTTTTCGTGCCCGAATTTAATATGACCTCTGCCGAAATGTCACCCGAACAAAAAAACAGTATGAGCCACCGCGGTGAAGCGTTGCGCGAGCTTGCAAAACTTTTATGAAGATTTACGTTTTAAGCGACTCTCATAATTCACTTTTGTTCGCACCGTTTCTCGAAAAATGTCAGAATGCCGATATGGTTATTCATTGCGGTGACGGTCAGAGGGACGTTGAAGATTTAAAAAGCGTGCTGACTTGTCCCGTCTATGCGGTAAAAGGAAATTGCGATATTTTGGGAAAAAGAGAGGAAATTATTGATATAGAAGGTCACCGCATTTTTGTTACACATGGTGATATGTACGGTGTAAAATACAGTCACAGCGGTTTGGTGTTAAAGGCAAAAGAGCTTAATGCCGATATTGTTTTGTACGGGCACAGTCACGTTCCCGATATATCATATCACGAAAATATCTGGTTGATAAATCCCGGCTCTTTAACTCGTCCCCGTGAAAATAAGGTGCCCACATATTGTATTTTAGAAATTTCAGGCGAAACAATCAAGCCTGTTTTAATGAACTTTTAAGGAGTGAATTTTATGGAAACTTTCAGACTTTGTAACGCTTTAGGCGACCATATGGTGCTTCAGCGCGATGCTGAAGCAAGGCTTTGGGGCAAGGGCAGAAATGAAGGCGATATTATTTATGCAGTTTTAGGTCCTTACGAAAGCTATGGTGTTGTTGACCAAAAGCTTAATTGGGAACTTTATCTTCCTAAAATGCCTGCAAATACTTCTCCCCAGACTCTCGTTCTTTCAGACGGTGAAGAAAGAATAGTTTGCGAAGATATTTTAATTGGCGACGTTTGGGTTATAAACGGTCAGTCCAATGCTGAATTAACTTTATGGAGCGCAAACAACAACGGCAAAGGCGTTTATGACGAGTTTTTAGATGATATCAAGCCTGAAGACAATATCCGCGTTGTTCTTCAAAGACGCGTTCACGCAACCATGGAAACTATGTTAAAACCGCAGTTTGATATGATTGTTCCTGAAGAAGCCTCCTGGCGCGACCTTGCAACTGCAGAAAATAAACTTAACGTTTCGGCAATGGCATTCTTCTTTGCCCGTCTGATTTCAAGAACCTTAAAGGGAAGCGTTCCCTTAGGCATCGTGCAGACGGCTTCAGGCGGTTCTCCTATGATGGAACTTATTATGCCTGAACTTGTTGAACCAATGAACTATACAAACCCCGAAAAGAAGGATATTCCCTTAGCAGGTATTTATAACGGTCTTATGGCTCCCGTTCAGAAAATGACAATTAAAGGTATGCTTTTCTATCAGGGCGAAAGTGAACAATGGCGTCATAAAAAATATGCATATCAGTTGAAGT
>JAZROC010000072.1:0-3920 GCA_045648525.1 Clostridia bacterium | reverse complement strand
CGATTATGATTCTGCTTTCGCCTTTGATGAGCTTTTTTATGAATATCACCACCATTGCGGTATATTGGTTTGGCGGCAATATGGTAATTGAAAGTTCAATGAGCATTGGCGACCTTTCGGCATTCATAACCTACATTACGCAAATTCTGTCATCATTGATGATGGTTACGATGATGTTTATGAATATGTCCCGCGCACTTGCTTCAGGTAAGCGTATTGCAGAAGTTTTGGACGAAAAAATTGATATTTCCGACGAAAATGCAGACAATTCCTTAAAAATCACCGACGGTAGCATTGAATTTAAAAACGTAACCTTCCGCTACTATAAAAACAGCGAGGGTAAGGTGCTTGATAACGTAAATTTGTTTATTCCTGCAAAAGCAACGGTGGGTATAATCGGCTCAACGGGTTGCGGTAAAACCACGTTGGTTTCAATGATACCCCGTCTTTACGACGTTGACGAAGGCGACGTTTTAATTGACGGCAGAAGCGTTAAGGATTATTCATTATATAATCTGCGCGACGGTGTTTCAATGGTGCTACAGAAAAACGTTTTGTTTTCGGGAAGCATTGAAGATAATCTTCGTTGGGGCGACGAAAACGCAACTGACGAGGAAATTAAAAAAGCCGCTGAAAATGCTCAGGCAGATAAGTTTATTACCACGTTCAAAGACGGCTATAAAACAGACCTTGACCAAGGCGGTACCAACGTTTCAGGCGGTCAGAAGCAAAGACTTTGTATTGCCCGCGCACTTTTGAAAAAGCCTAAAATAATTATTCTTGATGACTCCACAAGCGCAGTTGATACTGCAACGGAAGCGCAAATCAGAAAGACCTTTGAAAATGAACTTAAGGATTCCACAAAGATTATCATTGCCCAAAGAATTACTTCCGTAATGGATGCGGATATGATAATCGTTATGGATGAAGGCAAAATCACAGGCATCGGCAACCATAAAGAATTACTTGAAAATAACAATGAATATCAGGAAATTTATTATTCCCAGATGGATAAGGAGGCAAAATGAAAAGAACGTTAGAAGACCTCCAAAAACAATACAGCAAATCACAGAAATATAAGCAGAATAATATGCGCGGTCCTGGTGGTCCTGGCGGTCCGGGCGGTCCCGGCAGACGCGGAGGACCCGGTGGTCCTCGCGCTACGGGCAAGCCTAAAAATATGAAGTCAACGGTTATAAGATTGCTTTCATATATTGCAAAATACAAGTATCTTTTGTTGTGTGTGTTTGCTCTTATTCTTGTAACAAGCATTACGAGCGTTATTGCAACGGGTCTTATGCGCCCCATTGTAAACGAACTTGTTGCCGAAGGAAAAACACCAATGGAGAGAATAGGCTATTTAACGCAAACACTAATGCTTCTTGGTGGCATTTATCTTATCAGTATATCTTCAAGCTACCTCCAGGCAAGGCTTATGCTTAAGGTGGCACAAAATTCCATTGAAAAGTTAAGAAACGACCTTTTCAAAAAGCTTCAGACGTTGCCCACAAGATATTTTGACGGACACCCCACAGGCGAAGTTATGAGTCGCTTCACCAACGACGTTGATAACGTTGATATGATGATAAATCAGACCTTAACAAGCGCATTTTCGGGAATCGTTCAGCTTGCGGCAACCTTTGTTCTTATGCTCACGACGAATATATGGCTCACGTTAATTACCGTGCTTTTTATTCCCGTGTTTACCTTCGGTGGCGGTCTTATCGCCAAAAAGTCAGGTAAATTCTACGTTCAGCAACAAGCGGCGCTGGGCGCAATGAACGGTTATATTGAGGAAACTGTAAACGGCGCAAAAGTCGTTAAAGTATTTAATCACGAAAGCGTTTGCAACGAGGAATTTGACCTTTTAAACGGAGATATGCGCGATAAACTTTTCAAAGCACAGTATTATGGCGGAATTATGGGTCCTATAATGCACAATGCAAGTATGATTTGCTACGGTTTAACGGCAGGTGTAGGTGGTCTTTTGTGCATTGCAGGTCTTGCGGATATTGGCGGAGTTACCGTTTTCTGCGGACTTTCAAGAAACTTCTCAATGCCCATAAATCAGATTTCTATGCAAATGAGCACTATTTTCTCGGCTCTTGCAGGTGCTGAACGCGTTTTCGCGGTTATGGATACTGAACCTGAAAAAGAAGATAAAGAAAATGCTCTTTCTCCTGAAATTCAGGGTCACGTGGTGCTTGATAACGTAACTTTCGGCTATATCCCTGAAAAAACAATTTTAAAAAATATTTCCCTTTATGCAAAGCCAGGACAGAAAATTGCTTTTGTTGGTTCAACGGGCGCAGGCAAAACTACCGTTACTAACCTGCTTAACCGTTTTTATGACATTGAGGAAGGCACTATCACCATTGACGGCATAAATATTATGGATATAAAGAGGGATATCCTGCGCCAAAATATCGCAATGGTATTGCAGGACACCCACTTATTTACGGGCACGGTTATGGAGAATATCCGCTACGGCAGGCTTGACGCTACTGACGAGGAAGTTATCGAAGCGGCAAAAACGGCTTCCGCACACTCCTTTATTATGCGACTTTCAGATGGCTACAACACTATGCTTACGGGCGACGGTGCAAACCTTTCGCAAGGTCAGCGACAACTTCTTAATATTGCCCGCGCATCACTTTCAAAGGCTCCCATACTTGTGCTTGATGAGGCAACAAGTTCAGTCGACACAAGAACGGAACGTCATATCGAACACGGTATGGAACGTTTGATGAAAAACAGAACTACCTTCGTTATTGCACACCGTCTTTCCACCGTCCGCAATGCCAATGCCATAATGGTTTTAGAGCAGGGCGAAATAATTGAGCGCGGCACTCACGAAGAACTTTTGGAAATGAAAGGAAGATATTATGAACTTTACACAGGTGTTAAAGAACTTGACTAAATTAACGGCAATATGCCTTCTTTTGATTTTTGCTTTCGTTGGTTGCGAAGAAAAGCAACTTCCCACACACACCGACACAACCAATGGCGAAATTGACGGAGTTTCATTTAAGGAAACTGAAACTGAAACCGATACAGTTAAAATTGAAATGGTTGACGGTGGTATAATTCTTATTGAGCTTTATCCAAATGATGCACCCATTACCGTTGCAAACTTTAAAAAATTGGTGTCGGAAAAATTCTATGACGGAATAATTTTTCACAGAGTAATTGAAAACTTCGTTATTCAGGGCGGTGACCCTACGGGCACAGGCTATCACGGAAGCGATGAAACCATAAAAGGTGAGTTCGGCATAAACGGTGTTTCCAATAATATCAGCCACGTGGCAGGTGTTATCTCAATGGCAAGATCGGAAGACCCCGATTCTGCATCAAGTCAGTTCTTTATTTGTCACGGTGATTGCAGAGATTCTCTTGACGGCAGATACGCAGGTTTTGGCAAGGTAATTGCAGGAATGGATACCGTAAACAAAATTGCAACAACCGAAACGGATTTTAAGGATAAGCCCGTTAAGGATCAGCGCATTTCTTCAATTAAATTTGTTGAAATAGAGAAATAGTAATTGCAAAAAAATGCTATATGTTGTAGAATATATATAACAATTTGAAAGGAAGTATATAAAATGGATAAGTTTATTATTGAAACAAGCGCACGTCACGTGCACGTATCACAGGCTGATTTGGAAGTGCTTTTCGGTGCAGGCTATGCACTTACACCTAAAAAGGATCTTTCACAGCCAGGTCAGTTTGCTTGTGAAGAACGCGTTACTGTTGTTGGCACAAAGAAGGAGCTTGCAGGCGTAAGCATTTTAGGCCCCGTTCGTCCTGCAACTCAGGTAGAACTTTCAGCAACTGACGCACGTTCAATCGGTGTTGGCATCGCTATTAAGGAATCAGGCGACGTTGCAGGTACACCCGGGTGCAAACTTGTTGGTCCCTGG
>JAZROC010000071.1:0-3213 GCA_045648525.1 Clostridia bacterium | reverse complement strand
GACCGCTTGGCCTCCGACTTTTCAACGTCAAAAAACTTAAATAATTCATAAGAATATATGCCTATTGACGGCATACCCATTCCGCTTGCCATAACGGAAACGCGCTTACCTTTATAAAAACCTGTATAACCCTGCACACCACGAACGTCATTGACAAGCACAGCCTTTTCTAAAAAATTTTCAGCCACGAACTTGGCACGTTTGGGATCACCGGGCATAAGAACTGTTTTGGCGAAATCACCTTTTTCGGCTTTAATATGCGGTGTCATCTTTAATCTCCTTTAAAATCTTTACTATTCTGCTTGTGCCAAGACGGTGGGCACCAAGTTTAATAAAATCGTCGGCATCTTCTAACGTTTTTATGCCGCCTGCCGCCTTGATTTTTTTAGTTTTGATATTTTGGGAAAACAACTTTATATCTTCCTTTGTTGCGCCACCCGAAGAGAAGCCCGTTGACGTTTTAATAAAATCTGCATCGGATTTTTCAACGATTTGGCACATTTTTACCTTTTCTTCATCAGTTAAAAGGCACGTTTCAATGATAACTTTAAGAAGTTTGCCGTTGCAGGCTTCTTTTATTTTGTTAATTTCATTTAAAATATCGTCATAGCGTTTTTCCTTCAGAAAACCGATATTTATAACCATATCAATTTCGTCTGCCCCGTTTTTTACGGCATCTTCTGTTTCAAAACACTTGGTTTCCGTTGTCATATTACCGTTAGGAAAGCCGATAACGGTACAAATTTTAATTTTATCGCTATACCGGCGCGCCTGCTTTACGTAGCAGGGCGGAATACACACGCTTGCAACGTTGTATTTTAAGCCATCATCAATAATTTCTTTAATTTCTTCCCACGTTGCCCCTTGCAACAAAAGAGTGTGGTCAACCTTTGATAAAATATTTTCCATAAAAATCACCTCATAAGATTATTATACCAAATTTTCCAAAGAAAAAAAAGAGGCTTTTAACCTCTTTTATAAATTTTTTATATAATTTTCGGCATATCTTACTGTTTCCATAGCATCTTTTGCATACTTATCGGCACCAATCTTTTGTGCGTATTCCTCGTTTAATACTGCACCGCCAACGATAATTTTTGCTTTCGGAGTTTCTTTCCTTAACAAAAGAATTGTTTCTGCCATTTTGGGCACTGTTGTTGTCATAAGCGCGCTTAAGCCAACGAGTGTTGCGCCTGTTTCCTTAACGGCCTCAACGATTTTTTGGGGTTTAACGTCCTTACCTAAATCGCAAACGTCAAAGCCGTAGTTTTCAAGAAGAAGTTTTACGATATTTTTGCCGATATCGTGAATATCGCCCTCAACGGTCGCTATAACAAATTTACCTTTGCCGCCTTTTTGCGAAAAACGTGTTTTAATAACCTCAAATGCCGATTTTGCCGCCTCGGCACTCATTAAAAGTTGTGGCAGATACACTTTTTTATTTTCAAAGCCCTCACCTACCACGTTAAGTGCAGGAATTATTTTTTCGTTAACTATTTTCAAAGGTTCTTCTGTTAAAAGAAGATTTTTTGTAATGGCTTCCGCTTTATCCTTTAAGCCTTTTATAACGGCATTTTCCAAGGAATCATAAGTTTCCGTTTTAACCTCTTTAATTGATTTTTCAACCTTTTCAATATAGTTTGCGCAATTCTCATCCAATCCCGAAAGTGCAAGGAAACTATAGTAGGCATCCATCATCATATTGGAATAGGGATTCATAATAGCCGCTGAAAGACCCTTTTGTAAAGCAAGCGCAAAAAACGTTGAATTTATCTTTTCCCGTTCAGGCAAGCCAAACGAAACGTTCGACACGCCTAAAACCGTATGACATTTAAGGTCATTTTTTATTATTTCAAGAGCATTTAACGTTGTAAGTGCCGAGTTTTTATCAGCGCTGACGGTCAAAGTAAGCGCATCAAATACGATATCTTTTTTATCAATGCCGTATTTTTCTGCTTCCTTTAAAATGTTTTTGGCAATTTTCACTCTGCCCTCAACAGTTTCGGGGATACCTGATTCGTCTAACGTAAGTGCAACCACCACACCACCGTATTTTTTTACAATGGGAAAGATGTTCTCCATACTTTCCTTTTTGCCGTTAACGGAATTTATCATTGCCTTGCCGTTATAAATTCTTAAGGCATTTTCCATTGCAGTATAATCAGAAGTATCAATCTGCAACGGCTTGTCGGTGACCGCCTGAAGCTCATAAACTGCATTTTTAAGCACAGTTTTTTCGTCAATATCAGGCAAGCCCACGTTAACGTCTAAAATGTGCACTCCCTTTTCGCTTTGAAGTATGCCCTCATTTAAAATGTAGTTTATATCATTTTCAATTAATGCCTGCTTGAAACGTTTTTTGCCCGTTGGATTAATTCTTTCGCCTATTAAAAGAGGTTTATCAAAATTTACTGCGTGGGTGTATGAAGATACCACGGTAATATTCTTTTTTTCAATGAGTTTTGCGCAGACATTTTTCGTTTTTTCAGAAAGAAGCGCAATATATTCAGGAGTAGTGCCGCAACAACCGCCTGCAACGCGCACACCTTTTTCTATCAATTCGGCAACGCACAAGGAAAATTCTTCCTTGGTAATATCGAAATAGGTTTTGCCGTTTATTTCCCTTGGCAGACCTGCGTTTGGCTTAAAAACAACAGGCACTGAGGCGCACGCTAAAAGTTTTTCGATAACACTTTTTAACTGTATTGGACCTAACGAGCAATTTGCACCTATTGCGCATGCGCCCATACCTTCAAGCATTGCGCACATTGCTTCAGGCGTTGCACCTGTCATAAGCTTGCCGTCTTCATTATACGCATTGGTTACAATTACAGGTAAATCGCAGGTTTCCTTAACGGCAAGAAGTGCCGCTTTAGTTTCAAGGCTATCATTCATCGTTTCTATTAAAACCAAGTCAACACCGTATTTTACGGCAACGGACACGGTCTTTTTGAAAACGTTGACAGCCTCTTCAAAGTCAAGGTCGCCCAAAGGCTTTAAAAGTTTGCCTGTGGGGCCAATATCAAAGGCAATGAATTTTTCTTTTTCGCTAAAACTTTCTTCCCTTGCCTTTTTTGCATTTTCAACTGCCGCCCTGATTATTTCTTCAAGGTCTTTTTCGCTGTATTTAATTAAATTTGCGCCAAACGTATTTGTTGACAGAACGTTTGAGCCTGCATTAAAATAACTTTTGTGAATTTCTTTTATAACGTC
>JAZROC010000070.1:0-1759 GCA_045648525.1 Clostridia bacterium | reverse complement strand
GATTAACCTGCTCGATATCTTTTTTAACTAAAATCTTCTTGCCTTCGGGTTTAAGCAACGGACCTGCCTGCTTTACAGTGCCTGTCCCTTTTAATTTTGAGCCAAGCTTTTCTTCAAGCATATTCAAAACTGCGTTTTTATCAAAATTACCTGCAACTGAAACAACGATATTTTCAGGCAGATAAGTTTTATCCATATATTTTAAAATATCTTCACGACTTATGCTTCTTACCGTTTCATTTGTACCTAAAATGGTTTTGCCTAAAGGATGGGCACCGTAAAAAGCTTTTGAAAGATTTTCGTGACAAACCTCGTCGGGAGTATCTTCAACCATACTGATTTCTTCACAAACAACGCCTTTTTCTCTTTCAATATCCTCTTTATCAAATTTTGAATTAAGAAGCATATCGCAAAGCAAATCAACTGCCGTGCCGTAATGTTCAGATAAAATGTTAACGTAGTAGCAAGTACACTCCTTACCTGTAAAAGCATTGAGCTGACCGCCTAAAGCGTCAATACAGTTTGCTATTTCCATAGCAGAGCGGTTTTTCGTACCTTTGAAAAGCATATGCTCGATAAAATGGGAAATACCGTTATTATTTTCGTCCTCAGCAAAACAGCCTGCACCAACCCATATTCCAACGGAAACCGACCTTAAATAAGGCAGGTTTTCCATAGTTACTCTTACTCCGTTTGAAAGTGAAAAAATCTCCATTTGTAAATTCTCCCATAATAATATGATTATATTATATATTATTATCAGAATAAATGCAAATATTATTTTAATTGTTCCGAAACTGTTTTTATTTTATATCCTTGTGCCTTCAGAAGAAGAATTATATCAGGTAACGCTTTTAACGTCGCTTCAGTAGGATGCATAAGAATAAGTGCGCCCGGTTGAAGATTTCTTTTTACGCGGTTATATATTTTTTCTACGTCCTTATCGCGCCAGTCAATAGTGTCGATAGTCCACATTATCGTAGTCATTTTTAAGCTTTGGGCATCGTTTGAAACGCTTTCGTTAACGTCACCTGACGGCGGTGCAAACAAAGCAGGTGCTTTTCCCGTGATTTCTCTTATAAGTGAGTTTGTGCGGATAATTTCTTGCTTACTTTGTTCTCGGCTGAGCTTTGTATGCAGTTTGTGATTATATCCGTGATTGCCGATTTCATTGCCTGAATTATATATTTTCATTACAGTTTCTTTATTTTTAGCTGCCCAGCACCCACCTAAAAAGAAGGTTGCGCGTATCCCTTCTTTGTCGAAAAGTTTCAGATATTCTTCAACGTATTCACTGCCTTCGTAAACGTTAATCATAAGTGAAACGTTCTTTTCTTCCGTTTCTATTCTGTAAATCGGCTGATTGCTCATCACAAAAGTTTCAACGCTTCCGCCCTGCCCGAAAGAATATCCGCCTATTATAAAAAGCATTGTCACAATTATCATATTAATTGCTAAAGTTTCTTTTAATTTTGATTGCATACCGTCCACCTCTGAAAAACAATATATGCAAAAAAATCAAAAAAAGAACCGCCTTAAGAAAGACGGTCAGAAATTACAGTTATTTTTATAAACTTCCGTTGAATTTTCAATAGATGCTATTTCTTCCATTTGCACCATTCTGCCATAGATTTTTACGTTTTCAAGAGATACAACCTTTGCAGATGCGATTTTTAACGCATTGGTGCCACGGCGGGCAAGCATATCCTCATTTAATTCAGTATATTTATCTCCCATATATATCTCAACGTTGCGGATA
>JAZROC010000069.1:0-3139 GCA_045648525.1 Clostridia bacterium | reverse complement strand
CTTCATAGTCTAACATTCGTCTGTATTCTCTTGGCATAAAAAATCCTCCTACGGTAGTTTCTTTCATTCTACCATAGGAGGTCTTTTTTGTCATTGTCCGTTTTTAACGGAGCGGTTCATTTTGGCACAACCTTTTTGTTATTATTTTTCTAAATCAGCAAGCATTCGTTTAAGATTTTCAATGCTTATTCTGTTTGCCATTATATTTTCTTCGATGCCTTCAAATTCCATTGAAATGTAGCCGTCATAGCCTGCGTTTTTCATTACTGCAAGTAACTGATAAGTAGGCACGTTGCCGTGACCGAAGATAGTTGCACGTTTGAATTTACCTGCTCTTGTTCTGAAGAAGCCTTCACCGGGATCAAACATCATACCGTCGCGGAAGAAAGCGTCTTTTCCGTGAACGAAGCAAATGTGCTGTGCAAGCATACCAACTGCCGTTACGGGATCATCGTCAATGGTAGTGAAATTACTCATATCACAAAGCAAGCCGTAGTTATCGCAATCAACTTCATTGAAAAGCATTTCCATAATATGACCACCGTTGATAATTCTGCCGTGGTTTTCGCTACAGGGTTTAACGCCCTTTTCTTTTGCATAAAGGCTTAATTCCCTAACGTAAGGCGCAACGAACTTTATAACATTTTGAGGAGTTTTAACGGTGTCGTTTTCCATATATTTATAGGTAATATCGTGGCGCATCATAGGGATATTATTTTCAGCGGCAATATCAACAAGCGCTTTTAAACGTGCAAGTTCTTTTTCGGGCTCTTCGCAATACATATTGGCTGAGCAGGTAAGCATAGGAACTTCAAGACCGATTTCACGGGCGTGTGCAGCCAACCCTTTTATAAGTTCGCCATAAGTCGTGTCTTCGGGAACTGCAAAATCGAAAACGCAAAGTTCAACGGCATCAGCGCCTGCTTTTTTCGTTTCGTCAACAGCATCAAAATAGGTCATTCTTTTTTCAGTAATATGTCTCCAATAACTATAGGTACTAATACAAGTTTTCATTTATTTTACCTCTCCAAATACTTTAATTATTAACGTTTCAAGATAGATTTTGGCTCTTCTGATATCTTCATCACGATTTTCTCTGCCTGCCATTTCGTGCTCAATAACGATATCTCCTTCATATCCTAAATCCTTCAACTGACGGAAAAGTCTTTCAAAATCAACCTTACCTTCACCGATAGGCACCTGTTTTCCGCTAGGATTGCCAAAGGTTGGCGGAACGCTGTCTTTAGCGTGCATACCCATAACGCGCGAGCCTAAAAGGTCCATTGCATCGTTGGGGTTTGCTCTGCCATTCGTCAAGAGATTTGCAGGGTCAAAGTTAACGCCTACGTTATCAAGTCCTATTTCCTTTATCATAACGCCTAATGTTACGGGAAGTTCTTCACCAGTTTCAAAGGTAAAATTCTGTCCTCTTTCATTTAATTCGGCACAGAGAACTTTTAATGCTTCAACAACGCCTATATGCTCCTCGCTATAAGGGTTATCGGGAATATAACCCGTATGGGAAACAATATTTTTAACGCCTAACTTATAGGCAAACTCGGCACCGCGTCTTAAATCTTCAAGACGCTGTGCGCGATACTCCTTTGGCACAAGGCCGAGAGTTATATGCCTTTCAGGATATTTCCATTTTACAGGTTCACTCCAACCGCACCAGAAATCAGTTACGGTAAACTGATACTTTTCAAGAATGTTTTTAAGTTTTTGGAGATTTTCGTCAGTATATAATTCCATATCCCAGTTAACGAGCTGACCAAAATCAAAACCAAGCTCTTTTGCGTGCTTTATATCATTTTCAAAATCTTTATGTAATTCAACAAGTAAACCGACTTTCATTTTTATACCACCTTATCCGGAGCACCGTTATTTTTGGCAGAACGCTCCTGTGAACGCATTATTTTAAGAACCTTTGCTGTTTCCTCGGGAGGACACTTATCAAAGGGAAGGTTATTTTCAAGGCACTCAGCATAATATTTAATTTCGTTATAATAGCCTGAGTGACCAGCCAATTCAGGATGAAGATCAGACAAATCGGTAATCTCTCCTGTTTCATAATCAACAATAACAAGTTCCTTTTGACCGATACGGTTATTATAAAGATAGCCTTTTTCAAAATTGATACGTGTCATTCTCTTTAAATGCTTGTTGTTTGGAATGCCCCAATCGCACCAGATGTTTGTAATCAAGCCATCTGAATATACCATATTAGCGAAAACTGAACCAAAGCCTTCAAAATCTTCAGCGCACTTTTTGGCAACTACGCTTGTAAATTCGGGCAAACCGAAGAACCAGTTTATAAGGTCAATGGTATGTGCTTGCAAATCAAGCATACAACCGCCTGAAAGTTTATCATCCTTAAACCAATCCTTATAGCCCCAAGTAGGCTTATCATCACCTGCAGTAAAGAATGCTGAAACAGGCTTACCCATTTTGCCACTGTCGACAAGTTCCTTAACAATAGTCATATCCTTACTAAATCTTGAAACCTGAGCAACCATGATACGCTTGCCCGTTTCCTCTGAAACCTTAATCATTTCAAGACAATCGTCATATTCAAGCGCCATAGGCTTTTCGCATAAAACGTTTACACCTGCTTTCATACACTTAATTGCCATATCCTTATGCATATAAGTAGGAACGCAGAGAGAAACGAAGTCAAGTTCTTCTTTTTCAAGCATTTCATCAACGTCAGTATATAAATTCTGACCGTAATGCTCTGTTAATTTTTCTTCGCGAATATCGCAAATAGCAACAAGCTTAACGTTTGCACCTTCTTTTTCTAACAATTCATAAGAAACTCTGTGAGCACCACCAATAAAACCGTTACCAATAATAGCTGCCTTTAACATATTAAAAATCCTCCTTAAAAATTAAATACTTCATCAATAAATTCTTTTGTGGGCTTTTTGCCGTATTCTGATAATTGGAATGCTTCGGCATATCTGATTTTCTTACCTTCTTCACCGTAGCGTTCAATAAGTTTTTCCCTGAAACGAATTGCCGTTTTGGCAAAACGAACGGAGTAACCGCGTGTTTGCGCTAAAATTTCTTCATCAGTAGTATCTTCGGTAATGTTTATGCCTTTAAGCCATTCCCTGCGCTCTGCTTCAGTTTCAGGCAC
>JAZROC010000068.1:0-4331 GCA_045648525.1 Clostridia bacterium | reverse complement strand
AAGGTTGTAACGCTCTCTGTAAAGCACATACCCACGATATACAACGATTTTTCGATACCTGCATTAGCGGCATACTGTCGAAGCTGGTCAACTTTTTCCTTCGTCCATTTAGTTCCCTCTGCGCCATATTATTTTCGTGCCTTTCTCACGGTGAAAGCCGTATATCGCTCATTGCGAAGCGCGAATATAGTTGTTGCACCTTCCATAAGAAAGGTGGCACAATCGAGGTTTTTTAAATTCTAAATCCACTTTTTACGATTTTCATCTAAAGTAATATTGCTCTTGCCGAAAAGTGCTAACTGAAGTTTTCGTGCGGCTACGGGGTAATCAACTTCCCAGTAGGAACCGCCGTCAGCAGGGTTATTATAGCTCTTACAACATTCACTATCGGGCAAAGTTAATTGCTTGATATCGTACTTGAGCCAACCTTCCGTAAGGGCGGTTACGGCATAAGCAAGAATATCGGAGGAGGTAAGACCTGTGCGGACAAAAGGTGTAACTTCATTTACAAGCGAAATCATCTGACCTGTTGAATAGTTTTTCACTTTATCAATAAGAGTCATTATTACCTTTTGCTGTCTGCCCGTACGTGCCTCATCACCACCGGTGGCACCTTTTCTTATACGCATATAAGTAAGTGCGTGGCCGCCGTCAACGTGCATTTTCTGTGCGCGGGCATCAATCTTCCATTTACAATAATTGCGCAGGTATGATGCCTCATTTTTCGTAAGTTCAATTTCGATTCCGCCAACAGCATCAATAATGCGCGGCAACGACGTGAAATTAACTATAACGTAGTTATCAATAACAACCTTGTAGTAACGCTCAATCATTTCGATTTGCTTTTCAGGTCCGCCGTATCTTAACGCGTGGTGGAATTTTGTGTATCTTCCGCTATTGCCTGTGATTATATAGCTGTACTGGTCGCGGAGAATTGATGCAAGTGTTACGGTTTTTGTCTTTTTGTTAACAGATGCAATACACATAGCGTCTGCCCTGCCGTTAACTGACAAAGGTTGTGGTTTGCCGTAATCATCGTTATTTTCCATACCGATTAAAAGGATATTTATAACGTCGTCATCTCTTACGGGATTGCCGTTATTCATCCAGTTTTTCATATTGGCTTTTAAGGTAGAAAGAACAGCAGGCTGAATAGTTTCAGTTGCCATATTTTCATCAGGGTCGCCATCTTCTTTATGGTCGTCGCCGTGAATATCGTCAATATCATTACCATCGTCAGGCACAACCGCGTCTGACGGATTTTCGACAATAACACCTGAATCAATATGTGTACCTACTGAAGGATTAAATTGAGGATCGTAGGTTATTTTGCCGAGAAACATTTCCCACAAAATTGCAAAACCGCCTGTAATAACAATGGCTATTGAAAGGGCAACGGCTGTTATTCTTAACCATAAGCTGACGTTATCCCGTGTATCAAAAATCATCTGATTGCAACTCCTTTGACTTTAATCTTTTTTATTATACACTATTTTTCCGTATCTGTACACATATTTTATTAAAAAAGTATTACTTTTTATATTATTTTTACTTATTGACTATCTGCCTACTTTGTGATAATATCATATAAACGAGGTGTAATATGGAAAAGAAAATCGCCGTTTTACTGGCAACGCATAATAGCGAAAATTACATAAAAGAGCAGCTTGACAGCATTTTTAAGCAGACATATGATAGTATTTCCATAATAATTTCAGATGATGCATCAACCGACTCAACTGTTTCTATTATCACTGAATATATGGAAACGCACAAAAATATTTCGCTTATCAAAAGTGAAACTCCTTTAAAAAGTGCGCAGGCTAATTTCTGGTTTTTGCTGAAAAATGCCCCTGAACACGACTACTATATGTTTTGCGACCACGACGACGTGTGGTGCAAGGATAAAATTGAAAAAACCCTTAACAAAATGGTTGAAATTGAAAACGAAGAAGTCCCTGCCCTTGTGCATACCGACCTTTTTGTTGTTGACAAAAATAAAGCCATTCTTTCCCCCTCAATGTTTTCATTGCAAAAACTTTCAAAAGAGCAAACATTGGCGCAGGCACTTATACAGAACAACGTTACAGGTTGCACAATGATGATAAATTCCAGACTAAAAAACCTTGCACAAAAGAAAGATAATACTGAAAATATGTTGATGCACGATTGGTATTTATCTATCCTCTGCCTTGCAACAGGCGTTGTAGGTTTTGTTGACGAGCCCCTTATTTTGTACCGTCAGCACGGAAATAACGAAGTTGGCGCAAAGGATGCGGGCAAGTTATCGTATATTCTGAAAAAAGCATCAAGCTTCAGAAAAAATAGTGAAAGCATCAGAAAAACTTATCTTCAGGCGGCAGATATTGCCATAATTTTCAAAGATGACCTTAATGAAAATTACGAAATTATAAACACTTTCGGTCAGTTTACAACAAAAAACAAGCTGAAAAAAATTTCTTTAGCCTGCAAATACGGTTTTTGGAAAAACACTTTCCTGCGGAAAATCGGTCAGATTATATTTATGTAAAAAAACGGCAGTTATCTGCCGTTTTTGTTTATACTTCAGGAAATATAAGTTTAATCTCCGTACCCTTTTGCGGTACACTTTTGACGTCAATGGTTGCCCCGTGGAAGCTTGCACCGTGTTTTACAATGGAAAGTCCCAGTCCTGTACCACCGACCTTTTTGGAGTGGCTTTTATCGACGCGGTAGAAACGCTCAAAAATTCTTGAGATATGCTCGTTTGAAATGCCGATACCTGTGTCAATTACGGAAACGATAACTTTTTTATCTTTGTTTTCAACGTTTACGGTAACTTTTCCGCCCTCTTTGTTATATTTTATGGCATTATCAACAAGGTTATAGAGCATTTCCTCTAAAATACCTTTTATGCCGAAAATTTTGCCATTTTCGCCTTTTATTTTAAGGCGAACTTCTTTTTTTAACGCAACGTCATTAAGCCGTGCGCAGACGTTTTGGGCAATTTCGTAAAAATCGACTTCTTCTTTTTCCTCCATAATGGAGTTTTCATCCATCTGCGAAAGTTTGATTATATCGTTAACGAGGGTGATAAGTCTGCCCGATTCATCATAAATACTTTTGGCAAACTTGGGGATATCCTCATTTTTGACTATGCCCCCTGCAAGAATTTCCGAAATGCCGTAAATTGAAGTAAGTGGCGTTTTTAATTCGTGTGAAACGTTTGAAGTAAACTCGCGTCGCAGGTTTTCGCGCAATTCTTCTTCAGTTATGTCAAGCAGAAGTATAACTGCGCCTTCAGGTTCGTTTTCGATAAAAAGCGGGTTTGCAAAAACTTTGTAAACCTTGCCGGGCAAATTGAACTGACCGTTTGCATTTTTGCCTTCAAGAGCCGTTCTGACCGCGTTAATGAAATTTTCTTCCTTTAAAATTTCAAAAACGTTATTGGCGTCACCTCCGTCTAAAAGCATATTTCTTGCATGGGTGTTTGAAAGAATAATTTCTCCGTTTTTGTCAGAAACGATTATACCTTCCGCCATATTTTCAGTAATTGCAAAAAACTCTTCCTGCCTGCGCTTGATTTCAAATAACTGACGGGAAACAAGGGCATCCTGCCTGACAATTTTTCTTAAAACGGGCTTAATTTCCCAGTCGCAACCGTCAGGGTCAACGTCGTCAGGGTCAATATCCGTAAGAGTTTTTGAGACTTTTTTTGCAAAAACTTCAGAAAGATAGGCACTTAACAAAACAGACACAAGCACACCTATAAATATGCCCGTAATGCCTTGAACAAGTGCCGTAAAAAGTGCCGTAATGCACGTACTTAACACGGCACACAACATTATGTATTTAAAAACTCTGTCTTTCAAGATTTCTTCATCCTTTTTATAAGTTCTGAAATATTAAATATCGCACCCCTAAATGCGACTTTTACGCCCCGACGGGATTTAAAATCGAGGTCATCTTCGCCCATAATATTAAATTCACCTTCATAAACAGAAAATTTTTCGAACCTTTCATAGAGGTCGGTTACGGAATAGAATCCGTTTTTTTCAATTTTATCGGTCATTATGTTCAAAAGATAGGCGCAAAATTCTACGCAAGTGAAAGCATCTTTTATAAAAATTCGCTTGCCGAAAATGGAAACAAAGGCAGAAAAAAGATTGTAAACGTAATCTTCTTTGTTTTCATACATTGTCCTTGCCACGTTAAGCGCATTTTCATAATCTTCATCATCAACTGAAATTTTACAAACGGAAACCTTTGACGTGGTACCGTTTTTACTGTATCGGCTGACAGAATCCTTTATTATTCCGCCAAAAAAGGCAGTATCAACATATTTTCTGCCA
>JAZROC010000067.1:0-8564 GCA_045648525.1 Clostridia bacterium | reverse complement strand
CTTACTGAGGCGATGTTATTTTTGAACGGTAATATCGAACGCTTAGGCAAAACAGATGACGGCACAACAGTTTGCGATTACGATTCCGAAGAAATAAAAAGACATATTTCTATTTCACTTTCAATTGCGCCTGTTGAGTTTGGCGAATCAAAAATTAATATTTTAGATTGTCCCGGATACTTCGATTTTGAAGGTAGCGTTTTAAATGCGCTTAACGTATGTGACGGTGCAGTTATTGTTGCTTCGGCACAGGGAATTGACGTGGGAACGGAAAAAGCTATCGAACTTACCAGAAAGAAAAAAATACCCCGTATAATTTTTATTAATCAGATTGATAAAGAACATACTTCTTTTGATAAAACCGTAGCAGATCTAAAAGCAAAATACGGTTCAAATATTGTGCCTATTCTTTATCCTATAATTGAAAATAACGTAATGAAGGGCTTTGTTGACCTTGTTGAAAAACAAGCGTACGTATTTAACGGTGAAAAGCGCGAAAAGGCAGAAATTCCTTCAGAACTTAATGATACAATAGAACTTGAACATGCAGCGCTTATGGAAACTGCAGCGGAAAATGATGAAGAACTTATGGAAAAGGTTATTATGGGTGAAGAACTTACGCCTGATGAAATAATCAAAGGTCTGGGTCTTGGCGTTGCTGATTCATCGGCGGTTCCTGTCCTTTGCGGTTGCGCACTTGATTTAAAGGGTGTAAGACTTCTTCAGGATACTATTATGCGTTTTATTCCTTCTTGTGAAAACAAAGAATTTGAAGGTCTTGATGATATAAGAGTATGTTCAGAAGACGAACCTTTCTCTGCTTACGTTTTCAAAACTATATCTGACCCCTTTGCAGGCAAACTTTCTGTGTTTATGGTACGTTCAGGCGTTCTTACCGCAGATACTGCGCTTTATAATGCAAACGAAGATAAGGCTGAAAAATCAGGTAATATCTATGTTTTGAAAGGAAAAAATCAAACGCAAGTTCAAAAACTTTGTGCAGGCGATATAGGTGCAATTGGCAGGTTGCAATATACCTTAACAGGTCATACTCTCTATTCAGGAAAGAAGATTCAGTATGAATCCGCTGAGATTCCTTGGCCTGGTATGCGTATGGCAGTCGTGCCCAAAAAACAGGGTGATGAAGATAAGGTTTTTTCAGGACTTCGTAAACTTATAGAAGAAGATAATACGCTTTGTCTTGAGAAGAATACCGAAACAAACGAAATGATTCTTATGGGATTAGGTGATATGCACCTTGATATAACTGTGCAGAAGCTTAAAACAAAGTATAATGGCGAAGCACTTCTTAAAACACCACAAGTTCCTTATAAGGAAACAATCAGAAAATCCGTCAAAGCTCAGGGCAAACATAAAAAACAGTCAGGCGGTCACGGACAGTATGGTGATTGCTGGATTGAATTTAATCCAAGTGACAAGGAATTTGAATTTGTTGACAAAGTTGTCGGCGGTGCTGTTCCAAGGTCATATATTCCCGCTGTTGAAAAAGGTTTGCTTGAATGTATGAAGAAAGGTGTACTTGCAGGTTATCCTGTAACGGGAATTTCGTGTACACTTTACGATGGCTCTTATCACGACGTTGACTCCTCTGAAATGGCGTTTAAAATGGCGGCATCAATAGCATATAAAACAGGATGTTCATTAGCTAATCCCGTGCTTCTTGAGCCGGTTTATTCAGTTGAGATATCAGTTCCTGATGATTATATGGGCGATGTTATAGGCGATATAAACAAGCGTAGAGGCAGAGTTCTTGGAATGACACCTGAAGCCAACGGACAGCGTATTGATGGCGAAGTGCCTCTTGCTGAAATGTTTACCTATGCAAAAGATTTGCGGGCAATGACACAGGGTAAAGGTTCATATAAAATGGTTTTTGCACGTTATGAAGAAGTTCCGCAAATGATATCACAAAAGATTGCCGCAGCAGCACAAAATGATAATGATGAATAAGTGTTTGCCAAAAACGCTTAAATATAGTACAATATTATTTGTTGCATAGGAGGAAATATTTATGCAAATAACAGATGTGAGAATACGCAAGGTTGAAAATGCCGGCAAACTTAAAGGTGTCGCATCAGTAACATTTGATGAAGAATTTGTTGTTCATGACATCAAGGTTATTGAAGGTGCATCGGGTGTGTTTGTTGCAATGCCCAGCGTAAAAAATTCTGCAGGCGAGTTTAAGGATGTTGCCCATCCTATAAAAACCGAACTGCGTGAAAAACTCTCAAAAACTGTGCTTGAAAAATATTTTGAAGAATGAAGACAAGACCTAATAAACGGGCCTTCTGTAGTGAAGGCCTCTGTTCTTGTGAAATGGAGGAAAATTATGTATAAAACATCATTAATTCTTGCTGCTGGTGACGGTAAGCGAATGAAATCAGAAGTTCCTAAAGTTATGCATAAAGTGTGTGGATATCAGCTTGTTAAACACGTTTTTAATGCAGTAAAGACAGTTTCTGATGATGAGCCTATTGTTATCACAGGCAGACGAGGCGAACTTTTGCACGAACTTTTTGGTGATACTGCAAGGTATGCCGAACAAACAGAACGCAGAGGAACAGCCCATGCTGTAATGTGTGGTCAGCACTATCTTGAAGGAAAAAATGGTTACGTTACAATTACTGCAGGTGATATGCCTATGATAACAGGCGCAACCTTCCAAAAACTTTTGGAAAGTGCAATAGCAGAAGATATGTCTGCTTGCGTTTTAACTGCGATTGTTGATAATGCAGACGGTTACGGCAGAATTATAAGAGATACTGATGGCTCTGTTAAAGGCATTGTTGAACATCGCGACGCAACTGATGAGCAGAAGAAAATTTGCGAAATCAATACGTCAATTTATTGTTTTAAAATTGCTGACCTTCTTCAGTCATTAACAAAAGTAGAATCAAATAATGCTCAGGGTGAGCTTTATCTTACTGACACACTTGGCATCTTACGTGCACAAGGCAAAAAAGTTGGTGCCTGCATTGCTGATGACGTAACAGAAGCAATGGGTATCAATGACCGTGTTCAACTTTCCGAAGCTGAAAAAATGATGCGTAAGAGAATTAACGAAAAGATTATGCGCGAAGGTGTTACGTTAATAGACCCTGAAAGCACATATATTGAAGCAGGCGTTGTTATCGGCAATGATACTGTTGTATATCCGGGTAACGTAATTTCAGGCGATACTGTAATCGGTTCAAACTGCGTTATTTATCCCAACAACCGAATTGATAATGCTAAAATAGCTGACGGTTGTGAGATTCAGGCATCGGTTGTACTTTCATCACAAATTGGCGAAAATACAAAAGTTGGTCCTAATGCATATATCAGACCTGATTCCGTTATCGGAAAAAATGCCAGAATTGGTGATTTTGTTGAAATTAAGAAATCTAATATTGGCGATGGTACAAAAGTAAGCCATCTTACATATGTAGGCGATGCCGAAGTTGGCGAAAACTGCAATATGGGTTGCGGTACCGTTTTTGTAAATTACGACGGAAAAAATAAGCACAAAACAGTTGTTGGCGACCATGTATTTATCGGTTGTAATGCTAATCTTATTGCTCCTGTAAAAATTGGCGATAATGCTTTTATTGCCGCAGGAAGCACCGTTACTGATGATGTTGAAGAAAATGATTTATGCATAGCACGCCAAAGACAGACGAATAAGAAAGGCTGGGTGCTTAACTATAAAAACTGGAAATGATGAAATTTACGTAATTGCGGGCTTGGGTAATCTCGGCTCGCAATACGCTTTAACAAGGCACAACATAGGTTTTATGACTGCAGATGTATTGACGGCTGAATTAAAAGCATCAATGCCCAAGGAAAAATTTGACGGTCTCGTTTTTGACGTTAAAATTGACGGTAAAAAAGTTTTTATCGTAAAACCGCAAACATATATGAATGATAGCGGAAGATGCTTAATGCAAATAATGCAGTTTTATAAAATAAAGCCTGAAAATATTATCGTTATTTATGATGATATTGATTTACCTGAAGGAAAGGTGCGCATACGTGCAAAGGGCGGACCGGGTACGCATAACGGTATGCGCTCAATCGTTCCGCATCTTACTGAAAAATTCCCGCGTATCCGCATAGGTGTAGGTCAGCCACCTCATAAGGAAATGGACCTTGCCGATTATGTTTTAGGTAAGTTTTCAAAAGAATCTCAAAAAACAATGGAAAATGCAATATCTGTTGCGGCAAAAGCGGCAATAGAAATTGTTAAAAGCGGCGTGGACGCGTCCATGCAAAAATATAATTAATGAGGTAAAAATATGTTCAGACTGTATAAATGTGCGTTAGAAAAAAACGCAGATTATTGCAGGCTTGAAAAAAATGTCCGGGAGGGGGTAACACCCATCTCGGTTTTTGGCGTTTCCGACGGACAGAAAAATCATATAGCAACTGCGTTAACTGAAAATCGCCCTGTCCTTTTTATAACGCAAGGTATTTCAAGTGCTGAAAAAGTTAAAACTGATTTTGAATTTTATACAGGGAAAAAAGCTGTATTTTTCCCTGGTGTTGATAAAATATTGGGGGCACAATATCAAAGCGGTGATGTTGAGCAAAGACGAATAAATGCCTTAAACCAATGTCTTTTAGGAGTTGATGCACTTATCGCACCGTTGGAATCGGTTGTATTTAATATAATTCCTCCCCAAAAACTTACTGAACTTAAAATCGAAATCGAAGTCGGCAAAAGATATAACATAAATGAATTACGCAAAAAACTTACAAATTGCGGATATGCTGCCGTTTCTCAAATTAACGGAAGCGGTGAATTTTTTATCCATGGCGGAATTATAGATATTTTTCCAAAAAATTCAGAAACGTCGGTGAGAATTGATTTTTTTGATGATGAGGTTGAAACTATACGAACAGTTGAACCTGTTTCACAAAGGTCAGTAAGTAAAATTGATAAAATAGAAATTCTTCCGATGTCAGAAATATGCGCAGATGAGGAAGATTTGCTAATCGCGTCGGAGCTTCTGAAAGAGGAAGTAACCAGATTCGGTCGCAGTTGTAAAAATAAAGAGATTTTAAGTATTGCCAATGATACTTTTATTCCAATGGCAGAAAAGCTTAAAAATGGAATTTTTTCATTAAACTCCGACCAACTTATGCCGTATATCTATACTGAATATACAAGCATTCTTGATTATTTGCCCCAAAATACTCTTGTGGTTTTTGATGAAGTTAAAATTCTCAAGGAGAGAAGTGAGTTTTTAGAGCAGGAATTTTCAAAAAACATTGCAAATCTCATGGCAGAAGGTAAAGCACTCCAACGTCACGCAAATCTCTTTACCGGATTTATGCGTTTTTGGAAAACTTCGCTTAAATATCAGGTTATTTGTATGCAAACAATATCGGGCACTGTTCCTGATATAGATATAAAGGCAGTATTCAATTTTAACGGCAGAGCAATGCAGTCTTTTCACGGCAAGCCTGAATTTTTGCTTCAGGAAGTAAAAATGTATCAGAATGCAGGATATCTTACTGTTCTTTGCGCAGGTACGCAGGCAAGAATGGATAGGATAGAAAAAGAATTTTCTGAAGAGGGAATAGGTGTTTTCCCGATAAAAAGACGTGACGTTGTCCTTGAAAAAGGGCAGATTGCCGTTGTTCACGGGTCAGTAAATAAGGGCTTTGAGTATCCTGAAGCCAAGCTTGTGTTTATTGCAGAAAATGATATTTTCGCATCAGTAAAACAAAACAAAAAAACTGTGCAAAAGAGCACAAAAAATGCTATTGATGCATTCGTTGAATTAAAAATAGGTGACGCAGTCGTTCACGAAACAAACGGCATCGGTATATATCAGGGAATTGTTCAGATTGTAACTGACGGAATTAAGAGGGATTATCTTTTTCTGAAATATCGTGACGAAGATAAACTTTACGTTCCTGTAGAGCAAATGAACAGAGTGCAAAAATATATTGCGCCTGATGATACGTCTCCAAAATTAAGCAAATTGGGTACGCAGGAATGGAATAAGACAAAGCAACGTGTTAAAAAATCCATTGAAGATATGGCTGAAAAACTTCTTGCACTGTATAAAACAAGAGAAAATACAAAAGGCATCGCATTTGACAAAGATACACCGTGGCAACGCGATTTTGAAGAAGATTTTCAGTATGAAGAAACGCCTGATCAGATTAGGTGCATTGCAGAAATCAAGGCAGATATGGAGTCTGATAAAGCGATGGACAGACTTCTCTGTGGTGACGTTGGTTATGGCAAAACAGAGGTGGCAATCAGGGCAGTATTTAAAGCCGTTATGTCAGGAAAACAAGCGGCAATTCTTGCGCCTACAACCATTCTTGCACATCAGCATTATAATACGTTAAAAACAAGGCTTGTAAATTTTCAAGCGGTAAGAGTTGAGTGCTTAAGCCGATTTAAAACACCTAAAGAACAAAAAAAGATTCTTGAAGATTTAAAAAGCGGTAAGGTTGATATTATCGTAGGTACCCATAAAATTCTTGGGAAAGAAGTAGATTTTAAAAATTTAGGCTTGCTTGTTATTGATGAAGAGCAACGTTTCGGTGTTGCACATAAAGAAAAAATAAAGCAACTTAAAAATAACATTGACGTATTAACTTTGTCGGCAACACCTATTCCGAGAACGCTTAATATGGCTCTTTCGGGAATACGCGATATGAGTCTGCTGGAAACACCTCCATTAGAGCGTTTTCCCGTACAAACTTACGTTGTTGAATACTCCGAAACTATTATCCGCGATGCGATAATAAGGGAACTTCAACGGGGTGGTCAGGTATATTATCTTTTAAATCGTATTGATGGCATAGAAACTTATGCTGATAAGCTTCGCACACTCGTTCCTGATGCTCGTATAGCGGTAGGTCACGGCCAGATGGATGAAAAGCATCTTGAAAAAATAATAATGGATTTTTATTCAGGCGAATATGACGTGCTTCTGTGTACGACGATTATCGAAAACGGAATTGACGTACCGGGTGCAAATACGATAATAGTTCAGGATGCACAACGGTTTGGTCTTGCACAGCTTTATCAGCTTCGAGGCAGAGTTGGCAGATCCAATAGAATGGCTTATGCTTATTTTACAATACCGCCAATGCGTTCAATAGGTGAGGATGCGGTAAAAAGACTTAATGCAATAGAAGAATTTACCCAAATGGGTTCAGGCTTCAAAATAGCAATGCGCGACCTTGAAATTCGCGGTGCAGGTAATTTGCTTGGTGGTGAGCAACACGGACATATGTCAAAAATCGGTTATGACCTTTACTGTAAAATGATAAAAGAAACCGTCGATACCAACTTGGGTAAAGATGTTAAAGAAGAACCTAAGGCGGCTGTAGAAATGAAGTTTGATGCATACATCAGTGAAGAATACATTCCCAACGAAGCGGTTAAATTTGCAAGTTACAGAAAAATTTCCGATATTTTTGATAAAGAAAGTATGGAAGACGTCAGAGAAGAACTTTCGGACCGCTTTGGTCAAATTCCTCAAAATGTTGAGAATCTCTTGAATATTGCATACATTCGCTCTTTGGCAGGAAAAATGGGAATAAGTGTCGTGCGAGAAGATGCGGGGAATGTGGTTCTCATATATAATAAACCTGATATTGAAAAAATTTCTATGACCGTAAGCGAGTTTTCAGAAAAATGCTTTATATCTGCGAGTAAGCTCTTTTCAGTAATTCTTAAAACCCAAAATATGAATGATTCAGGTAAAATTTTTGCAATTAAAGAGTATTTGGAGTATCAGGAGAGTTTGTTATAAAGTTATATATGATGAAAAATTAATGAAATAATAAAAAAGCACTTGATAATAAATGAATTTTTTGTTATAATATGCACGATTGTAAAATGGAGGTTTTATTTTATGAAGAAGATTTTAGCAACAGCTTTGGCACTGGTTTTATTATTAGGTGTCTTTTCAGGCTGTACTTTAGTAAGGGAAGATAATAGCAATGCTATCGTTGCAACCGTTAACGGTGTATCACTTCTTAAGAGCGATTATGATGAACTCTATAATTACTATTTATATATGTACACCAACTACGGTTATGATATGGAAACAGCAAAATCATATATAGACAGTATGGCATCAAGCCTTCTTGACGGTCTTGTGCAGGACGAAGTTTTAAGACAAAAGGCGGAAGCAGAAGGTTATCTTAACTATACTGAAGAGCATCGCAAAGCCGCACAGGAAGCTGTTGATGAAGAAAAGAAAGCTTATATTGACAGTTTGGTTGAAGAATATAAGAGTGTTCTTGGCGATCAGGAAATTAAGGGTAAAAACGAAGGCGAAAGCAACCAGGACTACTTCAGACGCGTTGCCGCTGAAAAGTATAACGAGTATCTTGCTGAAAACGGCACTTCAGTTGAAAAAATGATTGAAGATAAGCTTCTTTCTGACGCTATTGAAAGATTCAAGGAAGATAAGGTTAAAGACGTTAAGGTTCTTGATGCCGATGTACTTTCAAAGTATGATGAAATTTTAAAGGAACAACAGCAGGAATTTACTACTGATAAAATTTACGTTGATGCAAGAAATGGT
>JAZROC010000066.1:0-1991 GCA_045648525.1 Clostridia bacterium | reverse complement strand
AAGTTCTTTTGCGCCTACGCCTGAAATTACCCCTGAACCTACTCCAAAACCTGAAGATATTACAGAAAAAACAGATTTCGTTACAGAGCAATGGGTTGCGGTGGATATTCCCTTTGAAGCAAACAAGGAATCGAAAAATATCGTAGATACCGTTCTTGACGTAACGTTTACAAACCGTACCACCGGTACCAGTATGCTTATGCCGGGCTTCTGGAACGGTGAAAAAGAATGGATTGTCCGCTTTGCGCCTACAGAATGCGGTATCTGGGATTATGAAACAAAAACCACGGGTGAGGACGTTGGCATTAACGGCATAAAAGGCACTCTCGCTTGCAATTCCTATAAAGGCGACCTTGAAATTTATAAGCACGGCTTTGTTAAAACCGAAAAAGGCAAAAAATACTTTATGTATGCTGACGGTACTCCGTTCTTCTACTTGGGCGATACTCATTGGAATATGGTAACTGAAGAATTTGATTCTGCAGGTGCTTCAGCAGGTGATATTGAAACAGATTCACACTTCAAGTATATTGTTGACCGCAGAGTTGAGCAAGGCTTTACAGTATATCAAAGTGAACCTATCGGTGCTTCTTATATTGTTGATGACGGTGCAATAACTAAGTTCGATATAAACGGCTTTAAAACAATGGATAAGTATTTTAAGTATATTGCCGAAAAAGGACTTGTTCACGCTAATGCACAGCTTATCTTCCCAAGCGCCGCAACTGAAAAATTCTCACAAAATGTTGACTCTCTTACACGCTACTGGGTAGCGCGTTACGCGGCATATCCTGTAATGTGGACGTTAGGTCAGGAGGTTGACGACGGTCATAATATGGGAATTCCGATGCTCACTCTGACTTATACTCAGATGTGTGAACTACTCTATAAATATGACCCATACAAAAATCCCACGTCAGCCCATCAGCTTAATACTGCGCTTATCGGTTGCAAAGGTGACGTTTATTGCGCAGGAGTTGATTCAGGTTCATCGCTTTTTGATGAAACGGCAACAGACCGCAATAAAAAGAATAAAGCATCCGTATTTTTAGCAACCAAAGGCCATACGTGGTGGGCAACTCAATGGAGACCTACCGTGCACGATCAGTATAATTTTGATATGGCAAAAGATTTCTGGGAAAACGGCTCCGATAAACCTATCGTTTCCTATGAAGCAAGATATCACTTCCTTTCGGCAGGTAACTTTGGCGCTCGCGCTCAGGCGTGGATAGCCTACCTTGCAGGTATGTGTGGTCACGGCTATGGCGGAGCAGATATGTGGCTTTATAATAGCGACTATGATGAAGATATTGATTCCTTCGACGGTGTTGAACATACTCCCAAAGAATTAAAAGCATCAATAGTATGGTCAGATTTGATTAACGCTCCTATTTCCAATGAACTGTACCTTATGCGCGGTTTCTTTGAAAACGTTGGCTGGTGGAAACTTACCCCTGACTATGATTACGGCAAAGCATTCCAAAAAGTTGATGGTAAAGAAGGTTTCTATGCCGCCGCGCACGATGGCAATGACGTTTACGTTGTTTATCTCTATAACCGCACAACTGATTCTGCAGGTAAGCTTGTCAATATGGATAAAAAAGCCGCATACGTTGCACAATGGTTTGATACGAGAACAGGTGAATATACTTTAATCGACTATAATTTAAGACCTGACAAAAACGGTGAATACGATATTCCCGAAAAACCTGTTGCAGACGATATGATTTTATTGGTTACAAAAAAATAAATTTCAGGGAAGATGCAAAAACATCTTCCTTTTACTTTGTAAATAATTTGATTAAATTTTGAAGATAGCAATATTAACAATAGTAATATGAACAAATTTACTGTATAATAACAAAAAAGGAGAGTGAATTTTAATGAAAAATATAGAAAAATGGACTTCCTATGAAACAAGTTTTTTAGCAAAAGTTCAGGTAAACGATATCTTTGATGCTCAGGCTGACGTAGTATTTACACACAAGGAA
>JAZROC010000065.1:0-4192 GCA_045648525.1 Clostridia bacterium | reverse complement strand
TATAAAAACTCACTTTTCAGTATATCACAAAAGTAAACATATTTCAACTATATGAAACGAAAAAAAATGAAAAAACGGCAGATTTTACTCTGCCGTTAAAAATTTTGGTGGATTATCCAATAACTTTATTTTAGTAGTTTTCTTTTCTGATTTCAAAATAGCTCTGTGGATGTACGCAAACGGGGCAAACTTTAGGTGCCTTTTTGCCGATTACGAGATGACCGCAGTTACGGCATTCCCACATTGTTTCTTCAGCCTTTTCAAATACCTGCTGCATTTCAACGTTCTTAAGAAGTGCAAGATATCTTTCTTCGTGAGTCTTTTCAATAGCTGCAACCATTCTGAATTTTGCTGCGATAGCTGTAAAACCTTCTTCTTCAGCTTCCTTTGCGAAAGTTGCGTACATATCTGTCCACTCATAGTTTTCGCCTTCTGCTGCTGATTTAAGGTTAGCGGCTGTGTCACCAAGTCCACCTAACTCTTTGAACCACATTTTTGCGTGTTCCTTTTCGTTATCAGCGGTCTGCTGGAAAATTGCAGCGATCTGCTCAAAGCCTTCCTTTTTAGCTACGCTTGCAAAGTATGTGTATTTGTTGCGTGCCTGTGATTCGCCTGCAAATGCTGTCTGAAGATTTTTTTCTGTTCTTGATCCTTTTAATTCTGCCATTTTTAATTTCCTCCTGAAAATTATTATTAATTATTTTTTATAGGTTATACCTAAATTTTACTTTTTTTCACTGCATTCTTTACATACACAATGTAAATTTATGCCAAAGGACGTTACCTTAATACCGTATTCTTTCTGAAGGTCTTCAACGATACCGTGTACCTCCACGTCAAAGACTTTTCCGCATTTATCGCATATGGCGTGATAATGCTCAAAAGTGTTATGGTCGAAGCGGTCAGGTTCGCCTGCTATGGCAACGCGCCTGACGTATCCGTTTTCCGCAAGATAGTTAAGACTGTTATATACCGTTGCCAAAGAAACGCTGTGTTTCTGTCTTGCAAGGTCGTAAACCTCTGTTGCGTTGGGGTGGCAGGCTAATTCTTTTACAACGTCAAGAATTAACTGTCTTTGTTGAGTCATTACCTCACCTCGATTATTTTTAGATTTAGAATTATTCTAATTACAAATTTATTATACAAAAAATTTTTCCCCTTGTCAATAGTTTTTTTTAAAATTTTTTAAAAAAATTGACGGCAAATATTTTCTGCCGTCAATTTCTTATAAACTGTTCGATAAAAATGCCTTTAATCTTTCTGATCTGGGGTTACCGAAAACCTCATCAGGTGTACCCTCTTCTTCAATAATGCCGTCTGCCATAAAAATAACGCGGTCAGAAACCTCTTTTGCAAACTGCATTTCGTGGGTAACAACTATCATTGTGGAATCGTGCCCTTTAAGTGAACGGATAACCTTTAATACTTCGCCCGTTAATTCGGGGTCAAGGGCGCTGGTAGGTTCGTCAAAGCAAAGAATATCAGGCTCAAGAGCAAGTGCGCGGGCAATGGCAACGCGCTGTTGCTGACCGCCTGAAAGCGTGCAGGGGTAAGCATCAGCCTTTTCTTTTAAGCCTACTCTGTCAATTAACTGAAGGGCTTTTTTTGTAATATCCTCATTTGTGCCTAATTTTAATAACGTAGGCGCAAGAGCAACGTTTTTAAGAACCGAGTACTGCGGGAACAGATTAAACTGCTGGAAAACAAGACCAAAGTGAAGTCTGTTCTGTCTTAACTGTGCATCAGTCAGTTTGTTTTTCTGCGCGCCGTCATAAACGGCTTTGTCGTTGACGGTAATAATGCCCTTTTCGGCAAATTCAAGAAAATTAAGGCACCTTAACAAAGTGGTTTTGCCTGAACCTGACGAGCCGATTATTGAAAGAACTTCGCCTTTTTTTAAGGAAAAGTTTATGTTTTTTAAAACTTCGTTTTTACCAAAGGTCTTTGAAAGACCTTCTACCTTTAAAATTTCCATATTTAACCTTTAAAATAATCTAACTTTTTCTCAATATAGCCAAACAAAAGCGTCAAAACACCGTTAAAGATAAGGAAGAATACGCCCGTATAGAACAAGGGCCAGATAAGTCCTTTACCTGCAAAACGCTCTGCCGCAAGAAGAATTTCCCCAACGGCAATAACGCGGGCAAGTGAGGTATCTTTAACGAGAGTAATAATTTCGTTTGACATAGGCGGAACGATTCTTTTAACAACCTGCAGAAGAATAACTTTAAAGAAAATCTGGGACTTTGTCAGACCTAAAACCTGACCTGCCTCCCATTGTCCGCGGGAAATACTTTCGATTCCGCCACGGTAGATTTCTGAAAAATAGCAGGCATAGTTAATAACAAACGCTATAAGAGCCGCTAACATACGGTTGCGCATGGGGATACCAAATACGAGACCGGGTACGTATAAAACAACAAAAAGCTGGAGCATCAGAGGTGTACCCCTGATGATCCAGACAAATGTTTTGATCAGGTATTTTAAAGGCTTGAAATTTGACATTGAGCCAAAGGTGATTATCAAACCTAAAGGAATTGCAAACAATAAGGTTTCGGCAAATAGCTTGCAGTTTTCCCAGAACCCCAACAGCAACTCTAAGGTTACTTGTTGAAAATCCATTTTAATCTCCTTATTAGTTAGCCTTTACAACCTTAACCTGCTTATTCTGCATATAAGGAATTGAAATGCTCATATTTTCTGCTCTTTCTTCAGTAATTGTCATACCGTTCCAGATGCAGTCGATATTTTTAGCAGCAAGTTCGGTTTCCTTTGCACTCCAGCTGATCTCCTGGAATTCAGCTTCAATGCCGAGTTCAGCGCAAACTGCCTTTGCAAATTCTGTTTCAAAGCCGATAAGCTCGCCGTTGTCATCCTTGTAGTTCATAGGTGCAAAGTAGGTAATACCAACGATAAGCTTGCCGTTGCCCTTGATGTATTCCCAGTCTGAATCTGTTTCAGCCTGTGTGAAGGGCTCAAATGTATCAGTTGCAGTTAAAACGCCTTCAAGCTTATACTTTTTAGCGATTTCTTCTAACTTGCCGTTGTCTTTAAGAGCCTTGATAGCTTCGTTAACCTTTGCTGTTGCGTCAGAGCCTTTTCTGAAAGCAATACCGTAGTTTTCTTCATTGAAGCCTGTGCCTTCAACTTTAAGGTTTGCATAGTCTGTGCCTTCACCGATTGAACCGATTGACATTACGTAGTCAACGATAGCAACGTCAGCAGTGCCGGAAGAAACTTCCATAAGTGCTTTTGCCTGAGTGTCAACTGCAGTGTAGGTGTAGCCTTCTTTAAATTCGTCAGCAGTCTGTGCAACTTCTTCGCCTGCTGATTCCTTTTCAGCAACGATAACCTTGGGCTGTTCTTCACCGCAGGCGGCAAAGCATGCAAATACCATAACGATGGCAAGCATAAGAACTAATAATTTTTTCATAACAATTTCTCCTTTATTTTATCGCTTTATTATGCTAAAGCAATGATTTCTTGCTTATGATACCGCATTTTCCGTTACTTGTCAATAGTTTTTTATATTTTTATTTTCAAATTTCCTGCGTTGTGCTATAATATAAGAAAATTAACGCCAAAAAGGAGCAAAAAAAGTGAATAGTATTGAAATTCTTGCTCCTGCAGGCGCAAGAGAACAGTTAGAAGCGGCAGTCCGTGCAGGAGCCGATGCAGTATATTTAGGTTACGGAAGCTTTAATGCAAGAAGAAATGCAAAAAATTTCAGTTTTGAAGAATTAAAGGAAGCGGTGGACTATTGCCACGTCCATAACGTAAAGGTTCACGCGGCAATAAACACCTTGGCAATGGATAACGAAATTAAGGACGTTTACAATACTATTAAAGAAGTTGTTCTTGCAGGTGTTGACGCAGTAATTGTTCAGGATTTAGGTATTGCAAAAATAATTAGCGAAAGTTTTCCTTTTCTTGAAATGCACGCATCAACCCAACTTACAGTCCACAACCTTTCAGGAGTAAAAGAACTTGAAAAAATAGGTTTTAAGCGCGTGGTTTTATCCCGCGAGCTTTCCTTTGAAGAAATAAAGCATATCTGCGAAAATGCAAAGGCAGAAATTGAAGTGTTCGTTCACGGTGCATTGTGTATGTGCTTTTCGGGCGGATGCTATCTTTCCTCAATTTTAGGGCAGAGAAGCGGAAACAGAGGCTTGTGCGCCCAGCCTTGCCGTCT
>JAZROC010000064.1:0-1009 GCA_045648525.1 Clostridia bacterium | reverse complement strand
TTTGCAGTTTCAAAATAATCATAGCCGATTTTTTTGGCTAAAGCGTAAGTTTCTCCGTTTAATGCACCTGTTGCACCAAATTTCATAAAAAAATCCTCCTGAACATTAATTTATTATATTTTATCACCAAGATGCTTTAATTTCCTTTATTATTTTATGATTTATCCCCGTAATTATTAAAATTTTAAGATTTTTTATATTCCCCTGCCGAAATGCCTGTTTCCTTTTTGAAAGTTTTCATAAAATGCACTTCGTCATTGAAACCGCAGGAAAAGGCAACGGATTTCACCGAAAGGTCGGTAGTTTTCAGCAGCGTGCAGGCAAGTTCTATTCTCTTTTTAATAACGTATTTTACAACAGTTATGCCGTATTCCTTTTTAAACTGCCTTAAAAGATGGGCGTGGGAAATTCCTACGTCACGGCAGAGGTCGCTTATATTGAATCCGGAAGCAGAAAAAGTCTGGTCGATATGCTCCTTAATTACCTTGATACCCGTAACGTTTTTTTGCACGAACATTTCAAGAATATTATAAAAAGCGGAAAGGACGGTAAAGTATCCGCCACGGTCCTCAATAAGCGCATCGAACATATTTTTAAGGACGATATTCATTTCCGTAAACTTGTTACACTGAATTACGGGATTTTCAACAGAAAAGCCCAAAACCTCAGCATATCCCTTGGCAAACTCGCTTCTTAAAGAAAACCATACGTATTCCCAGGGGTCATTTTCGTTAGGAAAATACCGCATCTTTTCGTCACAAGGAATCATAAACGCCTGACCTTTTTTGATGCTGTACGTTTTTCCGCCAATTTCAAGAGTGCCTTTTCCCGAAAGCACGAAATGAAGTGCGTACTTTTCCTGCACCCAGAAATATTTTATGGGCTTGACGTACTTAAAATTATCATAACCCACGTTAAGAAGACCCGTATCGTCTTTATTGGGAAAATGTCTTACAAATTGTGCATCTTTCAAAAAACTGCTCATTATTATCACCGAAAATATGATACC
>JAZROC010000063.1:0-11488 GCA_045648525.1 Clostridia bacterium | reverse complement strand
GGGATATGTTTTATAAACTTTGCTATTGTTTTTTTGTCGAAAAAAAGGTATAATAATTTTATTACATTATAAAGGAATGAATTTATGAAAAAAATTTGTGCTTTAATTATTTTAACATCTTGCATATTTTCTTTTGCAGGTTGTGTTGATCCATATCAGTATGAGCCTGACGAAATGCCTGAAATTACGTTGTTCTTATCTTCTTCGCCTGAAGTAACAAACACTCCCGACGTAACGGCAACGCCTGCGGAAACACTTGTTTCAACACCTGAAGCAAACCCTGAAACAACCCAGACCGCACCGCAGACCGCAACTCCCATTGCCACACCTGATACTTCAAAAGGCAAAACAATGTATGTTACTACCTATGAGAAAATTTACGTTCTTAAAGAGGCGCATCCTGAAGCAGAAGTAGTTGCTGAAATTCAAAAAAGAGATACTGTCGTTACCGCATATAAGGCAGAGGGCTATTGGATGTACGTACAGTATGCCAACGGAAAGTATGGCTATATTCTTGCGGCTTATCTTTCTGATACAAAGAACGGCGAAATTATGTACGCAACAGGAGATGGCATTAACGTGCGCAAAGGTCCTTCAACTGCCGCCGCAAAGGTTACTACACTGGCAAAAGGTCAAGGAGTTCTGGCTTTTGAAAATACAAACGGTTGGATTTATATCAGATATGAAAAAGATAAATACGGTTACGTTTCGGCACAGTATCTTTCCGATAAAGAACCTGCAACGGCAAAACCAACATCAACACCTGTTGTAACGTTAACACCTGCACCAACGTCAAAACCGACGGCAACAGCCACACCAACTGCTACACCAACGACAACACCTGAAGCAACAGTTGCGCCAACGGCAACACCCACCGCAACAGCTATAATAACACCTGCACCTACTTCAGTGCCTACTGAAACAGTTGCACCAACACCCATTCCCACAGCTATAGCAACCACTACACCTGATGATGATTTAAGACTTCCTATAGATAAGTTTTAATAATAAATTTTCAAAAAAGAGAGGTAGTTTATGAAAAAACTGTTCGTTTTTTGTTTGATTGCAATTTTATTGTTATCAGGTTGTGTAGCCAATGAGAAAAACGACCTTTATGATGAAACACCAATACCTACACTTACACCATCACCTGAAAATACTGAAATTCCGGTTATTACGGCAACACCGGAAGAAACCCAAATACCTGTTATTACGGAAGCACCCATCACTACACCCACAATAGAGGCAACACCCGATACTTCAAAAGGTGTAAAAAAGTACGTTAATACTGATAAAATTAACGTGCGCAAAGGCAACTCAACCACTACAGATAAGATAGGTACACTGTCAAAAGGCGATGAAGTTATTGCCTATTCTACCCAAGAGGGTTGGATATATATTTGCTTTGACGAAAATAAATATGGTTACGTTAGTGAAAAATATCTTTCAGATACTAAACCATTAATGCAAACACCAACAGCGGCACCTACAAAAGCACCTGCAACACCAACGGTGAAACCTACGGAAGTTCCGATAACGCCTACTGCGGAGCCCACTAAAAATCCGACGGCAAAACCGTTTTTATCACCTTCAACAACGCCCAAAGACGATGAAAGCTTCGATTTGGTGGATGATATGTTATAGTAAAAACCCCGAAATTCAAAAATGAGTTTCGGGGTTTTTTTTATCTTATTTTGTAAAGCTGAATACCGTTTTCATCATAGACCAGATCTGCAATGGCGTTAATGCCGTTGTAATCAATGTTTTGGTATTTGCTTCTTTCGTAATCGCTGACCATAATATAGTCAACGCTGTGTTTTTTGAAAAGGTCGGTACTTGAAAGGGGCGAGGTGTACATATTGTTTACGTCGCCTTGCAATTCATTATAATCAGGCAAGCCGTGAGTTGAGAAAAACCACGCGCCACCGCAAACAACGCTTCTTCCTGTTAAGCCGGTAATGGAGTTGTTGAAACGGTCTTCGGTAAGGAAAACGTCTTCGCGTTCGGTGTTCTCATCAATCCATTGGGCAACCTTTACGTGTGAAGACGAGAACATTTCAAATTCATCGGCAACGTATTCTCTGCCCATTGAAAGCACACCGGAAAGCACGCAAGCGGTCATTACACCTGCCGCAAGAACTTGTCTGCCTTTAATGCCCTTCATTTTTTCATAGATAACAACCATATAATCGGCAACTACACCAACTAAAAGCACGTAGGCGGGGTAGATGAGTTTGTTATTGTCATAAACGTTGGGCTGAAGCGAAAGTGTTTCTGCAAGCAACATAATTGTTGCAATAGGTGCAACCACTGCTTTCATTCGCTTTGATGCGCCAAGGACGGCAGGGATAAGCAGTAATACCGGCAATCCCATATTTTTTATATAGAACCAGAAATAATTATCCTTTGAGTTTATCCAGTTAAAGTGAGGCATTAAGAAACCGTCACCGTCGGTCTGGGTAAAGGTAAAGGCGATAAGCTGGGGAAGTGCCAGAACAAGAACAATTATAAGGAACACACCCCACGATGATAAAAGTTCTTTGAATTTGCCTTCAAATAAATTGATAATCAATAATGCAAAATAAATAAATGCGATAATTCCTCCGCAGATTAAAAGCACTGAATATCCTGCAATATCAAACATTGAAAGTCCTGAAATATTGGCGCCTATGCCTAAAATATCAGAATCATTTGTAAAAATGTGTTGGAAAAGCAACACACCCAAAACGGCTATGCCTAATGCAATGTAACCTGCATATTTAGGCTTATAGTTTAAGTTAACGTAAAGTCTTGAAAGCATCCACGTTGCTGAAATCAAGCCAACTGCAAGGAAAATGTGGGTTGAAATCAGTGGTGTAAGACCCGCTAAAATACCTGCGGGAATATACATAATATTTTCTTTTAAGAAAACGGCACGATATAATAAATAAAGTATTGCAAAAAGCATCATCCAACCAAAAAGCGTTGCGCGCTGAGGTATCATCATATCGCAGAAGGTGTTTACCCAACGTATCATATTGCCGTCAAGGTTGGTGGGTGTTTCGTAAAGCTTTTCAAAAATTCTTGTAAAGTTTGATTGGTCGTATTTTAAATTATCGAAGAAATAAATAAAACCAAAGCCACCGTTAAAGGTGAAAAGGCACCAGGCAACAATGGCTTTTGAAAGTTTTTTCAACCATAACTTAAAGAAAAGCATTGCGCCAAGATAAATATTGAAAGCACCCATTATTGTGGGGATAATATATGACCATCTTAACGATGCGCCCCAGATATAAATTGAAGAGGAAACGGTATCACTTAAAAATGGGTAAGATGCCTGCACGTGAGGGGCGATATTATAGTTAAAAGGCACCGTGCCCTGCACGATGGGACCCGTTATAAAACTTAAGTGAATGTGTACGTCAGCATAAGTGCTCTGACCAAAAATCATTCCGCCTGCTTCAGTCGGTTGCATAATATGGCTCGTCTGCACGATAGCATAAAAAAGAGTCATTACAAAAACGGGGATAAGGGTAAATAAATCTTCTTTATTAAAATCAACGGCTAAATCTAAAGAAGAATGTTTTTTTGCCCACAAAACAGATAAAACTGCACCTGCCATCAAAATAACGAGGGCAAGAATATGGGACAAAATATTAAACCCGAAAATAAATGCAAAGGCAATGGGAAGCCACATTAAAAGCACTGTGCCTGCAACGCAACCAAGCCATATTCTCGTTAAAAAAGACAGGTTTTTAAATAAGTGTTGAAAAATCGTTATACCGCTAAATATAAATACGGTAAAATAAAGGAAACCGGTAAGGTTTCCTAAAAAAGTTCCGTTAAACATAAAACATCATTCCTTTATTCGCCTTTTAAGCGCATAGTAATATCTTCAACTTCGTTTTTAACGTTTTCGTCAGTTTTAATAGCATTACGTATTTTGCCGATGCCGTTAATAATTGTAGCATGGTCGCGACCGTTAAACTCGTCACCGATACGTTTGTTGGAAAGGTCTGTAAGTTCACGGCAAAGGTAGTATGCAATATGTCGTGGGTGAACTATTTGTTTATCACGTCTTGGACCTAAAAGGTCTTCAGAAGTAAGGTTAAAATAATCAGCAACGGTGGAAATAATCATATCCGGTGTGCAATGCTTCTGAATTTCGGCATTATAATCACGTAAAACTTTGGAAACGAGTTCCTGCGTGATGGGTGAGCCCGTAGTTGAAGCAAACACCAATACTCTTTTTAACGCGCCTTCAAGCTCGCGCACGTTGTCGCTGGCACGCTCTGCAATATATAAAAGAATATTATCATCAATATCAACTTTTTCAAATTCCGCTTTTTTTCTTAAAATAGCGGCACGTGTTTCAAGGTCGGGGGGAGTAATGTCCACCAAAAGACCGCCTTCAAAACGTGAGCAAAGTCTGTCGGAAAGAGTCTGAATACTCTTTGGCGGACGGTCACTTGAAAGTATAATTTGCTTGTTTGAAGAAAAAAGGTCGTTTATATTGTGGAAAATTTCCTCCTGCGTTGAGTCTTTGCCTGATAAAAACTGAACGTCGTCAATCATCAATACGTCAACGTCCTCGCGGAACTTGTCCCTGAAAGTATCAATTTGATGCTTTGAAAGGGAACGGATAAACTGGTTTGTATATTTTTCGCAGGTAATATATAAAACCTTTGTATCAGGATTGTTTTGTAAAATATGGTTGCCTATTGCGTGCATAAGGTGAGTTTTACCTAAACCAACACCGCCGTAAATAAACAAGGGATTGTTTATTGTTGCGGGGGCTTCAGCAACACTTAATGCGGCAGCGTATGCAAACTGATTACCTGAACCTATAACGAAATTTTCAAAAGTGTAGCGTTCGTTGAGCATAGGTCGGGGAATAGAAGTTTTTTCCCTGATAGTTGTATCCATTACGGCAGCAGCTTCAGATTCAAGAACGAGAACGATATCAGCACCCCGTGAATCAATAACAATATTCAATGCAGAAACTAAAAACGTATGCATCATAGTTGCGGTCATTATGTGCCGCCTTTGCATATCTCCTGCAGCTATCAGATATAATGTGTTATCTTTAAAGGTAAGGGGCTTTAACGTTGCAATGAAAGTCTTATATGAAATAGGACTGATTTCCTGGGGCGATTGTTCAATTATTGCACATATATCGCTGAAAAGTTTTGCAGCATCCATTTAAAAATCCTCCTTCCTTAATTTTCTGAATGTATTTTAAAATTATTTATTTGACGTTAAAACAGCGTCATAAAAAACGCTGTTTCCATTAACTTGGGTAATTATGATAACATAAAACAAAAAAAATATCAACAGAAAAAAGACAAAATTCCCAAAGAATTTTTTTCAAATTGTGGATAACTTTTTTTTATATACAAGATGTTGTATTGTCTTTTTCTTTTTGTAATTTTGTCAGAATCTTGACAACGAAAAAAGCAATATGGTATAATGAAAAAAACCAAAAGGAGTTTTTTATGGAAATTGTCAGATGGGGAATAATCGGTCCCGGCAGGATAGCTATGCAGTTTGCCGAGGCAATAAAAAACGTTGAAAAGGCGAAACTTTGTGCCGTAGCCTCCCGTACAAGAGAAAAAAGCGAGGCATTTGCAGAGAAGTATAACGTACCTAAAATATTTGATTCTTATGAAGAAATGGCACAATCTGATGAAATTGATGCGGTGTATATTGCAACCATTCATCCCGTACATTTATCTTGTGCCGAAATTTTCTTAAAAAATAAAAAGCACGTATTGTGCGAAAAGCCTTTGTGCATAAACGAAAAGGAAGCATCAAGGTTTATTGAATGTGCTAAAGAAAACGGCGTATTTTTAATGGAAGCATTATGGACGCGTTTTCTGCCTGCCGTAAGAGAAGCAGTTAAAATGGCAAAAAGCGGTGAAATAGGCGAACTATTGGGCACGGATATTGATTTTTCCTTCCGCGTAAGTGATAAAACCAAGTCGAGAACCTATAAAAACGAGCTTGCAGGCGGTGCTCTTCTTGACGTGGGAGTTTATACCTTGAATCTTGCGTCAATGTTATTTGGTTATGATTGCCAGATTTCCGCATCATCATTAAATGAAAACAACGTTGACGTTTATACTTCAATGAAACTGAAATATCAAAATGCCATTGCAAATCTTTCCTGCGCCATATGTGCAAGAAAACCTTGTGATGCCTATATTTACGGCACTGACGGATATATTCATCTGACAAGCTTTTATACCGCAAAGGAGTTTTTCTTAGTTAAAGGCGATGAAAAGACGGCATTTGAATATCCCTATATTGGTAACGGCTTTGAAGAAGAAATTATTGAGGCAACAAACTGCATCCTTGATGGCAAAACTGAAAGCAGTATTATGTCCTTAAACGATTCCTATAATATAACCAAGCAGATGGATGCTATCAGAAAACTTATAGGCGTTAAATTTTTTCAGGATCAATTATAGACTTAAAAATTCATTTGACACAATCGGAAGTATCTATTATAATATGTAGGCTAATATGTAAATTTGCGCCCATAGGGCGATTTATGAAAGGATGAATTAAATTATGTTACGCACTTATCAACCTAACAGACGTAAGAGAAAAAAGGTACACGGCTTCCGTAAGAGAATGCAGACCAAGAACGGCAGAAACGTTCTTCAGAGACGTCGCCGCAGAGGCAGAAAAGTACTCAGCGCATAATAGTTGGAGGTGTCCTCTTGAAAAAACAGGATATGCTTAAAAAAAATAAGGAATTCCGTTACGTTGTTTCAAGGGGCAAATCTTTTTCAGCACCTGCAATGGTGCTGATTTGCGCAAAATCAAGAACAGGTACTAAATTCGGGCTATCGGTAAGCGCGAAGTTAGGCAACGCTGTTACAAGAAATCGAACAAAAAGAATAATGCGCGCAGGTATTACGCCTTTGATGCCACGTCTTAAAAAAGATATGGCATATATGTTTATTGCAAGGCGTGAACTTATCGGCAAAAAGTCAGATTACTGTGGTGAGGTTATGCTTTCACTATTATTAAAGGCAGGATGTATAAATGAAGAATCCTGTTAAGACGTTGTGTCTGTTTTTAATAAAAGCGTACAAAAAGCATATATCACCGTTATTGCCGCCTGCCTGCAGGTTTGTTCCAACGTGCTCCGAATATGCATACACAGCTATTGAACGGTTTGGTGTATTAAAAGGCGGGGCGCTTTCATTATGGCGTATAATGCGCTGTAATCCCTTTTGCAAAGGTGGGTACGACCCCGTGCCCGAGAAAACAGGACAGGAGACTTCCAAGTGAATTTTATAAGTGAAATTTTTGGTTCCATTTTTGAATGGATCAATACTTTTACACACAATTACGGTCTTTCTATTATCTTGTTTACAATACTTTTCAGGCTCGTGCTTTTGCCCTTTGATATCCGCAGCCGCGTAGGTCAGCGTGAATATACGGCAAAAATGAAGAAAATTCAGCCCGAAATGGATATGATAAACAAGGCTTATAAAAATGACCCTCAAAAAGCACAGCAGATGATGATGGAAATCAGAAAGCGCGAGGGTATCGGTATGATGCCCAAGGGATGCGGTACTATGCTGTTGACTTACCCCATTCTTATTGCTTTCTTTGCAGTTTTTAGAAATCTTGCCGCAGAAAAGATGGTTGAGCTTTCAACACTTACCGATGCTGCTATGATTGAACAATGGTTCGATACAAACAGCTTCCTTTGGGTAAAGAATATCTGGCAGCCTGATGTTTACTTTAACTTCTCAAACGTTTGGGGGTTAAGGCAGTTCTGGATTATTAAGGACATTAACGGTCCCATTCTTCCGGAAAACGTTCAGCAACTTCAGGTTGTGCTTAAATCAGCCTTTGACGGCGGATTTTTAGATGCCTTTAATTTGCAGAATCTTGATTTTAACGCTTTCTGTGAGCAGGTTAACGCAAGCCTTCAGCTTGCTCGTGATCAGATCGCAACCGGCCATGCCTGGCTTGGTGGTAACGGTTTCTACCTTTTCCCCATTTTATCAGGCGTTGTTCAGATTTTTAGCTTTAATATGTCAAGCGCACAGCAACAGCAGGGTAATGACCCCGCTGCACAGCAGGCACAGAAAACAAGCAATTTTATGAAGATTTTCTTCCCCATCTTGTTCGTATATTTCTGCCTTGTATCCTCAACGGCACTTGCGGTTTATTGGACTACCTCAAGCCTTTGCATGATTCTGGTTAACTACCTTATCAATAAGGTTCTTGATGCCAGAGATAAGAAAAAGTTAGAACTTGAAGGAGAAAAATAATGGCAAGAGTTATTGAAATCGAGGGTAAAACCGTCGATGAGGCTCTCTATCACGGTCTTGACCAGCTTCGTTTAACTATTGACGAGGTTGAGATGGAAGTTATTGATTACGGCTCCAAAGGCTTTATGGGTATTGGTTATAAACCCGTAAAAATCAGACTTTCCGAACGTGAAGAAGCAGTTGTTCCCGATTTTGTTCTTAATAAGGATAAGCCAAAAGAAAAGGCGCCTCGCAAGGACAGACGTGAGAAACCACGCAGGGAAAAGACAGAAAAAACAGAAGCAACTAACGAAGTTAAGGGTGAATATTTCCCCGAAGGCACTGAGTTTGTTGAAAATGAAGTTACTGAATTTTTAAAAGGTCTTATGGACCACGTTGGTATCGAAAATGGTACAGTTAAAGCCGCAAATACCGATAACGGCTTGCTTGTTAACCTTGAAGGCGACGATATGGGCGTTCTTATTGGCAGACGCGGCGAAACTCTTGATGCCGTGCAGTATCTTGCTTCCCTTGTTTATAATAAGGATAAGGACGATTATCACCGCATCACCGTTGATACTGAAAATTATCGCAAGAAAAGAGAAAATACTCTTATTCGTCTTGCTCGCAAAAAGGCATCTCAGGTTGCAAAAACAGGCAAAAACGTTGTTCTTGAGCCTATGAGTCCCTTTGAAAGAAGAATTATCCATTTTGCTCTTCAGAACGATAAGTTCGTTACAACATTCTCCGAAGGAGAAGAGCCTAATAGGTACGTTGTAATCTCCAAAAAATAATCAGCGCACAAAAAAATCTTAAAACTGCGGTTCATAAACGATATAAAACCTCGGTCATTTACCGTTTTGTAAACTCCCTCGGTTTTAATCGCTTATTCACCTGATTTTTAAGTTTTTTTGCACTCTGAAAGAAAGCAAACTTTTGCAAACAAGCCACCGTTTTCGGTGGCTTTTCTTTATTGTTATGACCGCCTTGCCTTGTGCGTTTTTTTGCATTCAGACAGTTCCATATTAAATTTACTTTTGGATTTTTATTAACCACTACGCACGAGAATTTCGCACAAAGATACCCCATCCGTTTTCGGATGGGGTATTTGTCTTATACTGTTTAGTCGTCCTCCAATAGTTTAGATGGGGATATTTTTAACACTTGTGCAATTTTAAATAAGGTTTCAAGAGAAACACCGCGAACAGTGCCCGGTCCTTCTATTTGACCTACGAAACTCACGCTTTTGTCGATAAGTTCGGCAAAATATTCTTGAGTAAAGCCCGCTTTCTTTCTGTAATATGCAATTTTGAAACCGAGATTGATATATTTGTCTGGAAATTCTGTTTTCATCATAACGCCCCTTTTGCTTTGTACATATATTGTACTGAAAAACAGAATATTTTATTATAAGATACAGTTGCAGATATATTTACTTTTAGTGAAAGATAATGTATAATAAGTAAAAAATCATTTACTTTGAGGTGGTATGTATGCAAGAAAATACCTGCTGTTTCTTTGGGCACAGAACTATAAATGAAAATGAAGAGTTAAGGGACAGAATAATTGATGCAGTTGAAAGGTTGATAATCCATAAACAAGTTGATACTTTTCTTTTTGGCAGTAAAAGTCAATTTGATAGTCTTTGCCTGAAGCTTGTAAATCAAATTAAAGAAAAATATTCCCATATAAAACGAATTTATGTGCGGGCAGAATTTCCCTATATTAATGATGACTATAAAACGTTCTTGCTAAAATTTTATGATGATACTTATTATCCTCAAAAAGTTATTGGTGCAGGAAAAGCTGTCTACGTTCAGCGCAATTATGAAATGATAGATAATAGTAAATACTGCATTGTATATTATGAACCTTCCGTCACGCGTAAAAGCGGTACTAAAATTGCTTTGGATTACGCAATAAAGAAAGGCAGGGAAATTATTATGTTGCCGTCAAAATAACACAAAAATACAACTTTAAAACACATTTTACTGTTGACTTTTTATAACGGATAGTATAAAATTTTCTTAAGAGGTGTTTTTTTGTGATAAAGTTTTTATCTGATAATCACGGCTTTGATTTTATTGGGGAATTAATGGATTATCAGCCTGAAAATAAAGAAGATTTACTGATTTTGTTGGGCGATACCTGCCTAAAAATCAGCGAAATGGAACAGTACAAAAAGTTTGATGAATGGCTTTTAAAAAGGGATTACAACATTGCCATTGTTGACGGTAACCATGAAAACTACGGCTGGCTTGATTCTAACCCCGAAGAAATATGGAATGGCGGTAAAATCAACAGAATTTCAAAAAATATTATTCGTCTTAAAAGGGGCGAAATCTATAATATTGAGGGTTCAACGTTTTTCGTGTTTGGCGGTTGCTCAACAAGCCAAAAGTGGAAGGATCTTGGTTTGTGGCACGAGGGCGATACTCCTACAAAGGCGCAACTTGAAAATGCCTACACAAATTTAAAAAATGCAAACTATCAGGTTGATTATATTTTAACCCACAAATATTTCTGCAACGAATGTTTTGTGCCTATGGGCGGTAGTGAACATAGTATTTTTATGCTTAACCGCTTTATTGATAACAACGTTTCTTTTAAAAAGTGGCTTTCGGGACACAGACATCAGGACTATTTTATTGATGAAAAACATCAGGTAGTATTCAACAAGGTGAGGGAGTTATAATGTTATTAAGCAGAAATTCTAATTGCGGAAAAAATGATTATAAAATGCTTAAAAAGGCAGGCTGGCAGGCAATAGATATTAACGAAACCTGCGACGGCAGTAAGTTTACAAAAATTGAAGAAGGCAAAAAATATCTTGAAAGCGTAATTAAAGATATTGAAGATGCAGGACTTATAGTAGGTCAATGCCACGCACCAATGCCCAATACTTATGAGAATTTAACTGAAGAACAAATTGAAAATATAATCGTTTCTATCGCAAATTGTGTTGAGGTTGCAAGTGAATTAAAAGTTCCGTACACCATAGTTCACACTTTTATTTATTCTTGGAGTGGTGATCCCGACCCTCAAAAAACTTGGGAAATAAACGAAAAGTATCTTAAGCGCGTTATGGAAAAGGCAAAAAATACCGTTGTATGTCTTGAAAATTTGCCCGGTTGCAACGGATTTGTACGCACACCTGAAGAACTTAAAGCAATGTGCGATGCCGTTTCGCCAAAACTCTGCGCATGTATTGATACGGGTCACGCGTTTTCAAA
>JAZROC010000062.1:0-8429 GCA_045648525.1 Clostridia bacterium | reverse complement strand
TGTTGCGGGCATACCGCCTGCAAGACGGGTTTCCTCGTTAACCTTTTCAACCTTGAAGATATCAACGATATCGCTGGGAAGAAGGTCTGTATCGTTTGCATCCTCGATACGAACTTTACGAAGCATCTGGCGAACGATAAGCTCGATATGTTTATCGGCAATATCAACACCCTGAACCTTATAAACGGTCTGAACTTCCTTAAGCATATAGTCCTGAAGCGGAACAACACCCTTTATGCGAAGCATATCGTGGGGATTGATAGAACCCTTTGTAAGTTCCTGACCAACTTCAACTGACTGTCCCTCTTCAACAGCAAGATGTGCGTTGTAAGGAAGAGGATAGTTTCTGGTATCACCGTCAGAAGCAGTAACAGTTACGCTGATTCTGCCCTTAACGTTTGAAATTTCAACCTTACCTGCAATTTCTGAAAGAATTGCAAGAACCTTAGGCTTACGTGCTTCGAAGATTTCTTCAACACGGGGAAGACCCTGCGTAATATCGGTACCTGCAACACCACCGGTGTGGAAGGTTCTCATAGTAAGCTGAGTACCGGGTTCACCGATTGACTGTGCAGCGATAATACCAACAGCTTCACCGATAGCAACGGGTTTGTTGTTTGAAAGGTCAGCACCGTAGCACTTTGCGCAAACGCCATGCTCGCAACGGCAGGTAAAGATTGAACGAATCATAACCTTTGTTCTGCCTAAACCGCCCTTTTCAACGGGTTTTGTAATCTTATCGGCAATTTCGTCTGTAACAAGAGTGCCGTCTGTGAAAATAACGTTACCATTTTCATCAACGATATCTTCTGCAAGAGTTCTGTTCTTGATACGTTCTGCAACAGTTTCGATAACTGAACCCTCGTGAATAATATCCTCAACGTAAACGCCGTTAGGTGTATTGATTGATGAAGGAATTGCATGACAGTCGTCCTCACGAATGATAACGTCCTGACAAACGTCAACAAGTCTTCTTGTAAGGTAACCGGAGTCAGCTGTACGAAGAGCCGTATCGGCAAGACCTTTACGTGTGCCGTGTGAAGACATGAAGAAGTCAATAATTGTAAGACCTTCACGGAAGTTAGCCTTAACGGGAATTTCGATAGTACGACCTGACGGGTCAGCCATCAAGCCACGCATACCTGCAAGCTGTGTAATCTGTGATTTGTTACCACGAGCACCGGAAACAGCCATCATGTTGATGGGGTTGAACTTGTTAAGACCATTCATAAGTTCAACTGTAACGTCGTCCTTTGCGATACGCCAGGTATCAATAACTGCGCGGTATCTTTCTTCTTCTGAATAGAAGCCGCGACGAGCCATATCGTTGATTTTTGCAACTTTTTCGTCAGCTTTTTCAAGAATTTCTTTCTTGTTTTTGGGAATAACTGCGTCCTTAACACCAACGGTGATAGCACCGCGTGTAGCATAACGGAAGCCTTGTGCCTTGATAGCATCAAGCATTTCGGCAGTAATAGCTTCGCCGTGAACACTGTAGCACTGATATACAACCTTGTTCAATGACTTTTTATCAATCAAGAAGCCGATTTCAAGGTCAAACTCGTGTTCGGGATCGTTTCTGTCAACGAAACCTATGTTCTGAGGAACGGCACGGTTGAAGATAATTTTACCAACGGTGGTCTGAATAATCTTTGAACGAACGTTGCCGTTTTCATCAGTCTTTGACATACGAACGTTTGTCATTGACTGTAAGGGAAGATTACCCATTTCATATGCAAGAACTGCTTCTTCAGGTGATGAGAAGGTGCGGTCAAGCATAGGCTTATCATCATTTACGATGGTAAGGTAGTATGAACCGATAATCATATCCTGCGTAGGTACAACAACGGGTCTGCCGTCGGCAGGCTTCAAGATGTTGTTTGCAGCAAGCATAAGGAATCTTGCTTCAGCCTGAGCCTCTACTGAAAGGGGCACGTGGCAGGGCATCTGGTCGCCGTCGAAGTCAGCGTTAAATGCGGTACATACAAGAGGATGAAGTTTAATTGCACGGCCGTCAACAAGAACGGGCTCGAAAGCCTGAATACCAAGACGGTGAAGTGTAGGAGCACGGTTAAGAAGAACGGGATGTCCTTCAATAACTTCCTCTAATACGTCCCAAACCTCTGCGGTTCCTCTTTCGATAAGACGTTTTGCGCCACGGATATTCTGTGCAAGGTTAAGCTCAACAAGGCGCTTCATAACGAAGGGCTTGAAAAGCTCGATAGCCATTTCCTTGGGAAGACCGCACTGGTGCATCTTAAGTTCAGGACCAACAACGATAACTGAACGGCCTGAATAGTCAACACGCTTACCTAAAAGGTTCTGACGGAAACGTCCCTGCTTACCGCGAAGCATATCGGACAATGACTTTAACGGACGGTTGCCGGGACCTGTAACAGGTCTGCCACGACGGCCGTTATCAATAAGAGCGTCAACAGCTTCCTGAAGCATACGCTTTTCGTTTCTGATAATAATATCAGGTGCGCCAAGCTCAAGGAGCTTTCTTAAACGGTTGTTACGGTTAATTACTCGACGGTAAAGGTCGTTAAGATCGCTGGAAGCAAATCTTCCGCCGTCAAGCTGAACCATAGGACGAATTTCAGGAGGAATTACGGGAACAACGTCCATAATCATCCATTCAGGCTTGTTGCCTGATTTTCTGAAGGATTCAACTACCTCAAGACGCTTAACTGCCTTAACACGTTTCTGTGTTGAGTTGGTAGTTCTCAATTCCTCTCTTAATTCTTCAGCTTCTTTTTCAAGGTCCATACTGCGAAGTAATTCACGAACTGCTTCAGCACCCATGCCTGCGCGGAATGAACCGATATTAATTTCTCTGTCCATTATTTCGCGATAATCGCTATCGGAAATAACGTCTTTTACCTGATATTCAGTTGCGCCTGCATCAAGAACGATAAAGGCAGCAAAGTAAAGTACTTTTTCAAGATCTTTAGGTGAAACGTTCAAGAGAAGGCTCATTCTTGAAGGAATACCCTTGAAATACCAGATGTGTGATACGGGAGCAGCAAGGGAAATATGACCCATACGCTCACGACGAACCTTTGCACGTGTTACCTCAACACCGCAACGGTCGCATATAAGACCTTTATATCTTGCGCCCTTTTTGTACTTACCGCAAGAACATTCCCAGTCTTTTGTGGGTCCGAAGATCTTTTCGCAGAAAAGACCTTCGCGCTCAGGTTTAAGTGTACGATAGTTAATGGTTTCAGGCTTTGTAACTTCGCCGTAAGACCACTCGAGAATTTTCTCTTTAGGTGCAAGACCTATTTGTATTGAATCAAAATTGTTAAGTTCAAACAAGGCTTCATCTTCCTCTCATCAATTTGTCAACTTTGTAAAAAGTCGGGTGTGCTGATTATTCGTCAGCCTCGTCGTCTTCGTCAAACTCGTCGTCTTCGTCATCTCCGAAAAGGTCAAGTTCTTCCTCTAAAGACTCATCTTCAAACATATCTTCTTCGTCTTCCTCAACACCGTCAAGGATGTCAATGCTTTCATCATCAAGCTCGCCGAGTTCATCATCGAAGTCTTCGTCCTCGTCAAATTCCTCATCGTCTTCATAGCCAAGCATTGAAAGAAGGTCGCCAACAGGAGCATTTCTTTCCTTTTCGTCAACGTACTCAACAACGTCTCTATCGTCGTCAAGAAGCTCGCGCATCTCAACTTCTTTATGTTCTTCAGTAAGAATCTTAACGTCCAGAGCAAGTGAGCGTAATTCTTCAAGAAGAACCTTGAAGGATTCAGGAATACCGGGTTCAGGAACGTTCTGACCCTTAACAATGGCTTCATAAGCCTTAACTCTGCCAACAACGTCGTCAGACTTAATTGTAAGGATTTCCTGAAGTGTATGTGCTGCACCGTATGCTTCAAGAGCCCAAACTTCCATTTCACCGAAACGCTGACCACCGAACTGGGCTTTACCACCGAGGGGCTGCTGTGTAACAAGTGAGTAAGGACCTGTTGAACGTGCGTGAATCTTATCGTCAACCATGTGGATAAGTTTAATCATATACATACAACCAACGGTAACAGGGTTATCGAAGGGCTCGCCGGTGCGTCCGTCATAAAGAAGGGTCTTACCGGTGAAGATGTTGCCTGCATATTCGCAAAGTTCATTCTGTGCTTCAACTTCTTTTTCGTTCTTGTTTTCAATAACTTCAAGACCGAAAAGAGGTGCCATATCGCCAAGAATCTTTGCAGTTGCAACGAAATATTTGTCAGCAAGTGCAATAACGCGGTCTGCAAGTGCTAACTTATCTTCAACCTCGTTATCATAAGCAAGGTCTTTGATTTCCTTAAACTCAACGTCGTAAGCTTCAACGTCAATCTTACCGCCATCGTAATCAGGCTGGTCTTTGCCGCGGAGCACTTTGCCCATTTCAAGAAGCTGACCTGCTGTGTGACCCAATGCGCCGTCAACAACGGGGATAGCTTCAGTTGAGCGTAAACGTGTTGCAAAGGTAAGAAGTGTATCAATTTTCTCCAAAAGTTTTGAAGCAAGTGAAAGCTTTTCAATATCAGCTTCGTGTGCACCGTCGAAAACAGGTGTTGCAATCTTGATACCTAATTTCTTTGCAGCGATACCAAGGTGAACCTCAAGAACCTGACCAACGTTCATACGTGAAGGAACACCAAGGGGGTTAAGACAAATCTGAACCGGTGTTCCATCAGGCATAAAGGGCATATCTTCTTCAGGAAGAACTCTTGAAATAACACCCTTGTTTCCGTGACGGCCAGCCATCTTGTCACCAGCGTGAATCTTACGCTTCTGTGCAAGGTAAACACGAACCATTTTGTTTACACCGGGAGAAAGTTCGTCTTTATTCTCGCGGGTAAATATCTTAATGTCAACAACAACGCCGCCTTCACCGTGAGGTGCGCGAAGTGAAGTATCACGAACTTCCTTTGCGTTGTTTGAGAAAATTGCGTGAAGAAGTTTTTCTTCGGGAGTAACGTCAGTTTCACCCTTAGGTGTAACCTTACCAACCAAAATATCGCCTGAATGAACTTCAGCACCGATACGAATGATACCTTCTTCGTCAAGGTTGCGGCGCATATCTTCACCGACGTTGGGAATATCGTGAGTGATTTCTTCAGGACCGAGTTTAGTATCTCTGGCTTCACACTCATATTCTTCAATATGAATTGTTGTGAAGATATCATCACGTGCAAGACGCTCAGAAATAAGCATAGCGTCTTCGTAGTTATAACCGTTCCAAGGCATAAATGCGATTACGATATTTCTACCAAGTGAAAGCTCGCCCTGAGAAGTTGAAGGACCGTCAGCAAGAGTTGTTTTGTATTCAACGCGCTGACCCTTCTTAACGATTGGCACCTGATTGATGCAGGTTCCCTGGTTTGAACGGCGGAATTTCAATAATTCATAAGTGATTGTTTCACCATTATCGTGTTTAACGATAACTTTGTCGGCATCAACGTATTCAACAACACCGGGGCCCTGTGAAAGAACAGATACACCGCTGTCACGTGCTGCCTTATATTCGATACCTGTACCTACGATAGGTGCTTCGGTTCTTAAAAGCGGAACTGCCTGACGCTGCATGTTTGCACCCATAAGTGCACGGGAAGCGTCATCGTTTTCAAGGAAAGGTATCATTGCAGTAGCAACTGAAACTACCTGTTTGGGTGAAACGTCAATATAGTCAACCTCGTGAATTGAAACACGAAGGAATTCGTCTTTACTACGTGCTGAAACGACTTCGTTTACGAAACGTCCCTTTTCATCAACGGGCTCGTTAGCCTGTGCGATGATGTAACGGTCCTCATCGTCTGCGGCAAGGTAAACAACTTCGTTTGTAACAACACCGTTTTCCTTATCAACCTTGCGGTAAGGTGATTCCATAAAGCCATACTCGTTAATACGTGCGTATGTTGCAAGTGAACCGATAAGACCGATGTTCTTACCTTCGGGAGTTTCGATAGGACACATTCTGCCGTAGTGTGAATGGTGAACGTCACGAACCTCGAATGAGGGACGGTCACGGTTAAGACCACCGGGACCCAATGCAGAAAGACGACGCTTATGAGTAAGTTCAGCCAAGGGGTTGTTCTGGTCCATAAACTGTGAAAGCTGTGATGAACCAAAGAACTCACGTACAACTGCAGAAACGGGTCTGATGTTTATTAATGAAGCAGGTGAAACGCTGTCAAGTGACTGACTTGTCATTCTTTCACGGATAACGCGTTCCATTCTTGAAAGACCAACGCGAAGCTGGTTCTGTAAAAGTTCGCCAACGCAACGAACACGACGGTTACCCAAATGGTCGATATCGTCAAGTTCGCCATGACCTTCGCAAAGAGTGATGATATAGTTGATGCTTGCAACGATATCTGACATATAAAGGTGTTCAGGTGAAAGCTCTTCCATATCAGCAACAAGGCGAGCCTTAATCTGCTCGTCAGTTGAGCACTCGGAAAGAATCTTCATCAATGAATCGTAATGAACGTATTCCTTAATGCCAACTTCTTTGGGGTCAAAGTTAAGATAGGTTTTAGGATCGATAAAGCCGTTTGACATAACGCGAACGGTGTTTACGGTTTCCTCACCTGATTCGTTCTTAAGGGTAATGTTAAGGTTTACAAGCATAACGCCTGCATTCTGAATTTCATAAGCCTTTTCCGTTGAAATTACTTCGCCCTTCTTAATTAAAACCTCACCATCAGGTGAAATAACGTCTTCAGCAGCAATGTGGCCTTCAATTCTTGAAGCAAGTGCAAGCTTTTTGTTGAACTTATAACGACCAACGCGTGCAAGGTCATAATGACGGCTCTCAAAGAAGCTTGAGAAAAGCCTGTCCTTCATAATCTTTTCTTCTGCGTTTTCACCGGGACGAATACGCTTATACATTTCGGTAAGACCGTCAAGCTCATTGAAAATGTTGCTCTGGTGGTCGTGCTCGATAGTAGCCTTTAAAACTTCGCTTTCGCCCAAAAGTTCAATTAACTGCTCGTCACTTGAGAAGCCAAGTGCGCGAAGAAGTGCAGTGATAGAAACCTTACGGCTTCTGTCAACTTTAACTGAAAAAACGTTGTTGTTGTCAATTTCAAATTCCATCCAAGCACCGCGGTTGGGGATAAGCGTTGCGCCAAACTGGAATTTACCTGCGGCCTTATCATCAGCAAAATAGCAGCCGGGTGAACGTACAAGCTGTGAAGCAACAACACGTTCAGCGCCGTTTATGATAAATGTGCCTGTAGGCGTCATAAGCGGGAAATCACCCATGAAAACATCCTGTTCAAGAATCTCCCGAACAGTTCCGTCCTCATTTTTAAGTGTAAGACGAACCTTTACGCGCATAGGTGCGGCATAAGTAACGTCTCTGTCCTTGCACTCCTCAATGGAATACTTAGGTGCATTCTCTATGTAGCAGTCTAAAAATTCCAGACTCATTGCACCTGAAAAATCGTCGATGGGCGAGAAATCTCTTACGATAGGACCCAAATCTTCCGTAACAAACTTGTTGTAGGAATTTTTTTGAATCTCAATCAGATCGGGCATCTCTAAAGGCGCATCAATCTCAGCGAAGGATAATCTGTCTTCCTTAGCGGTTTCTGCTACGTTCAATACCTTATGAAGCATACTTTCACTCTCCTAATCTTGATTGGTAATGGTGTAAATCACGAAAAGCCAAAAACCCAGCATTTTCGGGCGTTTAGGGGACAGAAGCCCCTTACCCACATAAAATGTGCGCAATTTACCCCATAATACAGTTTTATACAATTGTCAAGTATAGCAGAAAAGTCAATACTTGTCAACCGTTTTTTTAAAAAATATATTTTTTCTTTATAAATGCTATATGTAGTGCCTGCACTTTTCACATATACATTGTTTAGTAAAAAAACATTATTTTCACCCCTTAAATACACTTTATCTGATTTAATATTTATACAAAATCCGACAAAAAAACAGCCTCCGAAAGTCAGAAGCTGTTTTAAAATTATTCTGTTTTTATCTTTCCACAGACTTTGCAGTGCAAAAAAACCTGAAACTTACACCGCAGGCATTCTGAAACTATTAAAGTCATAGAAGCGTTGCAAGGCGCAAAGGGTTAAAGCCGAAGGAGCTTACATAAATGCAAGTGATTTTTTCTTGTATGCTATGCAGTTTCAAAATTTTTTTCTCGCCTGCAACTTCACAGTGCAAAAAACCTGAAACTTACACTGCAGGCATTCTCAAACTATCAACGTCATAGAAGCGTTGCAAGGCAAGGCACAAAGGGTTAAAGCTGAAGGAGCTTACAAAAATGCAAGTGATTTTTTCTTGTATGCTATGCAGTTTCAAAAATTTTTTCTCGCCTGCAACTTCACAGTGCAAAAAACCTGAAACTTACACTGCAGGCATTCTGAAACTATCAAAGTCATAGAAGCGTTGCAAGGCAAGGCACAAAGGG
>JAZROC010000061.1:0-12814 GCA_045648525.1 Clostridia bacterium | reverse complement strand
GTGTAACGGGTATCCCAGGGAGCGATCCATTCAGTGTGCTGCTCGTTCATAAAGTCGATATCTTCTTCATAGCCTTCGTAAACGGTCTTTGTGAAGAAGCCCTTTGTGAACTCTTTTGAGAAGCCTTCGTAAATATTTGTGATGGGCTTCATAATGCCGGGTTTGATACGGGTCTTCATGCGGGCATTCATATCCTGATATGCCTTAATGATATCTTCACGTGAAATATCTTTACCGTAAACTGTTTTAAGGTTAACAGGATACATACGACAAATTTCAAGAAGTTCAGCATATGTTACCCAGAACATATCGTCAATCTTAACTTCCTGTGGTGTCATATTCATATGCTTCTTAAGCATAATGTGGTCGATAGCGTTATTGATACGCTTTCTGTAAATGCCGAAACGTTCAGGCATAGGTGAGTTAGGTGTAATGAAACCTGCGCGGTAAAGAATATAGGGGTTAATTGCACAGTCGATTGCATAGTGAACAAGATAGCCGTAGAAGTAAGGAACAATAATTTCCTTGTCGGCATCTTCCTGCTTTGCAATGTATCTGTAGATGAGGTTCATCCATTCGTCAACAGAACGCTCATGAAGCATCATTGCCATACGGTGAATACTTACGTCTGATTTTAAAGGTGCACCGTAGTAATTAAAAAAGTCGGGACCCTGAAGACCTAAATCATAAACGCTTTTGCGTGCTGAAATAGCTTCTTTAATATTTTCGGGCAGTTGTTCAAAAACTTTCTGACCTGCTATGTAGTGTGTAAAAAATCCTGGCATTTGCGTGTACACTCCTCAAAGTAATATTATCCAAAAAATTGGCTTTATAGTATTATAATACATTTTTCGTTATTTGAACAGTATTTATTTTAAAAAATCTGCACAAATTTTAAGGTTATTTTGCATATTTAGTGTAAATCTACGTTATAACGGCGCAAATATACGCCATCTTTCTTATTAAAAACGCTTTCTATGTACTTTCCGCCATTATGTTCAATTATCTTTCTGCTTCCTTCGTTATCTTCACGACAGGTGATAATGACGTTTTCAAAACCTCTTTCTTTTGCTTTTTCAAGTAAAAGCTTGCAAATAAGAGTACCGTAACCGCTTTTTCTTTTTGAAGGCAGAACACCGTAACCCAACTGTCCTGCAAAAGTGACGTTATATTTTGTTGGCTTATGGCGCAGGTCGCCTTGTGCGTAAATGGTGCCTGAATCATCAACAAGAAAATATCTTGTGTATGGCGAAACACCTATTCCTAAACCTAACCCTGCCGAATGTTTAACACAGGTGCGCACAAAGTAAGGAAAGTCTGAAGGCGCGGTCATACCCAAAAAGGGTGTGCCCGCAAGAGAATAATCGTCAATCATTTCCGTAAAAGCTGATAAAGTAAGCTCGTCAGCGGTAATCAGGTGCATTTTTTCAATCCTTTCAAAAATAAAAAACTCAAAACCGAAGAAGCACATATGCAGGAAAAGGCATCGTGGCATAATAGCGACACGTGGGTTTTTGTCAAAACCATAAATGCTCCGAAAAAACATATGGCAAGGGAACTGTTAAGTATTATAAAAGTGCTTTTAAGCATAAATAAAACGTTTAAAGCGGTCAGAAATAAACCGTATATGATAAAAGGCTCGGACAAAAGTCCGATAGGTTGCGGTGGAATTTTTAATGCAACTATCCATAGAATTACGGCAGAAAAAAACGATAAAAACAGCATTTTTATGTTTCTTGATTTTATAAGAAGATAAACTGAAAATCCGAAAACCAATATAAAGGGCAATAAATATACGGTTACTCCACTAAAGGTTACGGGGTAGAGCGTATAGGAAAAAACTATTCCTACAAATAAGATTATAGCAGTTTTTCTGTTAAGCGCAAGGGAAAAGCATAAATTATCAAGATAACCAAAACTTAAAAGAATTACGGATATAAGAAGAATAACTATACCTAAAGGCAAGGGAAACACACCTCCGCCTTTAATTATGCGCTTACAAAAGTAATATATTCACTTGAAACTGCCCGGTGTGCAACCGGTCTGTGCCTGAAAAAATTTGCAGAATTGCTGAACGTCGGAAAAACCGGTTTCTTCTGCAATTTCAGTAACGGTCATAGGTGTTGTCTGTAAAAGGTCAAGAGCCTTTGTCAAACGGAAGTTAAGCAAATATTTGTGCAGTGATTTACCTGTATGTATAAGCATAATTCTGTTAAGATAATTGGGGTGAAAGTTAAGTTCTCTGCCAATATCCTCGTTGGAAATATGTCGTTTATAGTTTTCCTGAATATAGTTTATAACAATATCAACCGTGTTTTTCGGTGCGTGGGAAAAATCAGTTAACAACGTCCTTGCAACCGAGGTCAGAAGCTGTTTCAACAGTGCAGAATTTTTTTGGTTATAAAATAGTCTTTTTGTAGTATATTCATCAAGCATCTGTTGGATTATTGAAAATAAACTATGTTGTTTGGAAAGTACAAAGGGTTCGTTGAAATTAGGAATATCGGTAAATGAAAAATGCTCAAGCTGATTTTCCGTTTTAAAAGAAGTAAGCTCTGTGGTGGGTGCTATGGGGATAGTCAACGAATCATTTTCAGGCATAAAATCAAAATTTATACCTATTAATAACACGTTCTTTTTAGGCGGATGAAGATGGTAAGGCACACCCGACGGCACGAATAAAAGCGAGTTTTCATTCATTGTATATAGCGTATTGCCTGCGGAGATGTTGTAATCACCGTTAACGCAGTAAAAAATTCTGTGGTCGTACGCAATTTGCAAATGTGTTGTAAATGCAGGTACAAGCTCAATATAATGCACGTATCGTACAAAAGGCAGTATTTTATCTATAGTCAGATCCAAAAAAATCACCTTTTCTCAAAAAGAGTTTATTTTTGACAACAAAATGTTTGTTTTCACTATTTATTAAACCACAAAAATGGTGTATAATCAAGTAGAAATTTAAAATTAAAGGAGATTTTTAACAATGTTAGAAAGAGTTCCATCAAAAAAACCCGTTGTTGGCGTATTTGCCGTTGCACACGGTACTTATTGGCATCAGTTTCCCGGTCTTCTGGACAATATGAAAAAGTATCATCAGGACCTTATTGATCTTATTTCAAAAAACGACGTTGAAATAGTTGATTTAGGCATAGTTGATGACAGTATTGTTGCCAACGAAGCCGCTGTAAAGTTTAATGCCGCAGACGTTGACGTTATTTTCTGCAATATGATAACCTATGCAACGTCATCTGTTTTTGCACCTGTTCTTCGTAACTGTTCAGCACCTATGGTGCTTGTTGCACTTCAGCCAAGAAGCGCTATGGTCTACACAAATGCAAACACCTTTATGCAGCTTGAAAATGATAATATTTGTTCAGTTCCTGAATTCTGCGGTGTTGCTTCACGTATGAACAAGACTATTCACGATATTATTATCGGCACACTTTATAACGATAAAAAGGCAGAAGAAGCCATTAAAGAGTGGTGCCTTATCGGTAAAACTCTTCGTAAGATGAAAGGTTCAAGAATTGCACTTATGGGTCACGTTCTTGAAGCTATGTACGATATGCATACCGATCCCACAGCAGTATTCAACGCTTTTGGTATTCACGTACCGCTTCTTGAAATTGACGACCTTTTAACTGAATATCACAACGTTACACAGGAAGAAATTGACGAGCAGACACAGATTATCAAAGACGAATTTGATATGCCCGAACCTAAGAGCGACCCTGTTACAATGAAGCTTACGGATGAAGACCTTTTCTATGCCGCAAAAGCTTCTGCCGCACTTGAAAGATTCAGAAAGGCTCACAAGCTTGACGGTCTTGCATACTTCTATAACGGCGCAGAGGGCAGTGAAAACCGCAAACTTGCAGGCTCACTTATTTTAGGTAACTCAATGCTTATTGCACGCGGTGTGCCTATGTGTGGCGAATTTGACATTAAAACTTGTATCGCAATGATGATTATGGATACTATCGGCATTGGCGGAAGCTTTGCTGAAATTCATCCTTTTGATTTTGACAATGACTGCATCCTTGTTGGTCACGACGGACCTCACCACATTCAGCTTGCTCAGGGCAAACCCGTTGTCCGTTCACTTAAAAAGTATCACGGTAAAGAGGGTAGCGGTGCTTCAGTTGAATTTAAACTTAAGGAAGGACCTTTCACAATGCTCGGCATTAACCAGACTGCAGACGGCTCATTCCGTTTCGTAATCGGTGAAGGTATCTCAAATGCAGGTCCCATTCCTCCCACAGGCAACACAAATACACGTGCTTCCTTTGCTCCTGATACACCTACATTTATTAAAAACTGGTGTCTTGCAGGTCCTACACACCATTTTGCATTGGGCACAGGCAACTATGCATCCACCCTTGAAAAATTAGGTAAGGTTCTTGGTGTTGAAACAATCGTTGTAGGCACAAATAACTAATCGGGGGATTTTATATGTATAACGTTAAACTTTACGATTACGTACCTGAACCACAGCCTGTTAAAACTGATTATATTATTGCCGCTCACTATTATCCTGCGTGGAAAAAGGGCGCCGCAGGACTTCACAAGGGTTTCGACCAGTTTTTAGATTATCCTGAAAGACTTCCTCTTTTAGGCAGATACGATGAAGAAAATCCTGAAGTTACTGACTGGGAAATCAAATGGGCTGTTGAACACGGCATAAATTGCTTTATTTATTGCTGGTATCGTTATAAACATAATCAGGGCAAAAAGGTTACCGTTGAAGATTTACGTTGTGCTCACGGTATTCACGAAGGTCTTTTTAAGGCAAAATATCAGAATATGATAAAATTTGCCATTATGTTTGAAGCGCAGGAAAGATGGTCAAATACAGATTCAAAGGATTTTGAAGAAAATCTTTTGCCTTTCTGGATGGAAGAATATTTTAAGCGTGAAAATTATCTCGTTATTGATAATAAACCGGTCGTTTACGTTTACGATTTTCAGAATTGTGTGCGTGACGGCTTCGGTGGACCCGAAAAGCAGGCAGAAGCATTTAAAAAGGCTCAGGATTATGCCAAAAAGTTCGGCTTTGACGGCATAACTTTTCAGATTGAGTACCGCTTTGATGACCTTTCAAGATATGAAGAATACAAAAAAGGCGGCTATGATTCAACCTTTACTTATTGCTGGGAAGTTCCTCAGTTAAGACCTACTCAGGAAGAAATAATTGAAGCGCAGTTAAAGGCGATGGAAATTCGCGTAAAAGAGGATCCTTATTATTTCATTCCTCTTGCAAGTAAGCAATGGGATCCCCGTCCCAGAATGGACATAATGCCTGATTTATACGGCACTCCCGAAACAAGCTCTTTGTGGAATTTGGAGCCTGATTCCTGGCGCAAACTTCTTGAAAAAATCAAGGAGTTTATGACAAAAATGCCCAAAGATGCACAGTCATCAAAGGTGCTTATCCTTGATAACTGGAACGAATGGGACGAAGGCCATTACCTTTCACCCCACTATGAAGGCGGCTTTAAATATCTTCAGGCAGTTCGCGAGGTATTTACATACCGCGACAATCTTCCTGATTACCGCACACCTGAATTTTTAGGCTTTAAACCATATCACAATAATTGGGGCGATGCTGATTATTCAGAGTATTGTAAAGGTAAAAAATTAGATAAATAATATTTTGGACAGGCGTATTTTTTGCGTCTGTCTTTTTTACTTTTCAAAAGGGAATAATTGTTGTATAATATAAAAAGAGGTGAGTCATACGAATAAGAATATAAAATTCACACCGGCAAGAATAATTATTCTTGGCTTTTTGGCAATTATACTTTCAGGCACATTTTTATTGATGCTTCCCATATCTAAAAACGGTGAAGGTTCAGCCTGTTTTCTTGAAGCGTTGTTTACTGCAACCTCTGCTACCTGCGTTACGGGACTCATTGTTCAGGATACGGCAACTTATTGGTCGGCTTTCGGGCAAGCGGTAATAATTACCTTGATACAGATAGGCGGTATGGGCGTTATAACGGTTGCCGCGCTTTTAAGTATGCTTGCAGGCAAAAAAATAGGTCTTGCACAGCGTAATCTTATTAAGGAATCAATTTCTGCACCGCAGGTTGGCGGTATCGTCAGGCTAATAAGATTTGCCGTAAGAGGTATGCTTTTAATTGAATTTATAGGGGCGTTGCTTTTAATGCCGTCTTTTATAAAAAGATTCGGTGTTTTGGGAATATGGTATTCGTTTTTTCACTCAATATCCGCATTTTGTAATGCAGGCTTCGACCTTATGGGTATTACGGGAAAGTTTTCATCGCTTACGTCTTTTTCTGCAAACGTTTGGGTAAATGCGGTTATAATGCTTCTTATCATTGTTGGCGGAATAGGTTTTTTAACGTGGGAAGATATTTTAAAACACAAATGGCGCTTTAATAAATACCGTATGCAAAGCAAGGTTATTCTCGTTACGTCGCTTATTTTGCTAATTCTTCCTGCTGTATATTTCTTTTTCTTTGAATATTCAGATTTAAAATCAGGTCAAAGGGTGCTTGCGTCGCTTTTTCAGTCGGTAACAATGCGCACTGCAGGCTTTAATACTGTTGACCTTGCTTCTGCAAGTCAGTCAGGGCAGGCAATAATGATATTTTTAATGCTAATCGGCGGTGCGCCCGGTTCAACTGCAGGCGGTATGAAGGTAACCACATTTGCGGTGCTTTTCTCCCTTGCAATATCCGTGTTTTTCAATAAAAAAGATGCGCAACTTTTTAAAAGAAGAATCCCCGAAAATGCATTGCGTAATGCCGCAACTATTTTAGTGCTTTACGTCTTTTTGTTCTTTTTCAGCGCGATAATTATAAGCCGTATCGAAAACTTGCCTTTGCTTACGTGTTTGTTTGAAACTGCATCGGCAGTAGGCACCGTTGGTATTACTTTAGGTATAACACCTGCGCTTTCCGTTATATCAAAGGTTATTCTTATTATTTTAATGTTCTTTGGCAGAGTTGGCGGACTTACGCTTATCTTTGCGGCAATTTCAGGTAATGGCGGAGTCAATCTTAAGTTGCCTGAAGAAAAAATTACGGTAGGATAGAGGTAAAAAAATGAAAAGCAAATCAGTTTTACTTATAGGCCTTGGCAGATTCGGCACACAGATTGCAGAAAAGCTTTATGAGCTTAATCACAAGGTTATGGCTATTGATAATAGGGAAGAGCGCGTTCAGGCGGTCAGCAGTTTTGTTGAGGTTGCGCAAACGGGCGATGCTTCCGATATTGAAGTATTAAAATCCTTGGGCGTTGACAATTACGACCTTTGTATCGTAGCAATTGCCGATGATTTTAAAAGTTCGTTAATAACTACTTCAAGGTTAAAGGAACTTGGTGCCAAATACGTCGTTGCCCGCGCTTCTGACGATATTCACGAAAAACTTTTAAGGGATAACGGTGCCGATGACGTCGTTTACCCTGAAAAACAGTTTGGTGACTGGACTGCTATAAGATACACATCTGACCACGTTCTTGATTATATCGTGCTTGATGAAGGTTATTCTATTTTTGAAATCAACGTGCCTGAAAAATGGTTGAACAAATCAATAATTGAAATCGACGTGCGCAGAAAATACAATATAAATATCATTGCGATAACTTATAACGGTAAAATGAATATGACCGTAACGCCTGATACCGTGCTTACAAAAGAAAATACCATTTTCGTTGCAGGCAGGGATGAGGACGTTCGCAAATCTTTTAAAATCTGACTTTTTTTGAATTTTAATTTACTTTGCGTAATATACTTATATACGTATAAAAAATTTCACTTTACAGTAAAGGTATTTTATAGTAATATATTATTGTATGCGTGTGCGTCTTTATATGTTATTATTTTAAAATTTAACACGTATAAATCCATTTAGGAGGGTATTAAATATGCCAATCAAAACAACAACACAGTTTGGTACAACGACTATTTCTGATTCCGTATTAGCAACTATCGCAGGTATTGCCGCATGCGATTGTGCAGGTATCGTAGGTATGTCAGCCACAAATACGGCAGAGGGTATTGCCGAACTTCTTAAAAAGGAAAGTTTAACAAAGGGTATCAGAGTTAACACAAGCGGTGATGCCGTCAAATTTGAACTTCACGTTATTATTGAATACGGTGTTTCAATGGTTGCTGCCGCACATAACGTTATTGAAGCGGTAAAATATGCCGTTGAATCACAAACAGGTCTTAAAGTAGAAAACGTTGACGTTCTTATTCAGGGCATAAGAGTATAAGGCGGAAAGGGAAAGTATGATACATTCAACTATTAACGGCGCTCTTTTAAAAGAGATGGTAGTTGCCGCGGCAACCTTACTTGAAGCCAATAAACAGCAACTTAATGATCTAAACGTTTTTCCTGTTCCCGATGGTGATACGGGTACGAATATGTCCCTTACAATGCAGTCTGTTTTAAAGGAAGTTTCTTCCGTTCAGGAAGACGACCTTGCAGCAGTTGCAAAGGCTATGTCACGCGGTGCACTTAAAGGCGCACGCGGCAACAGTGGCGTTATTCTTTCACAGATTCTCCGCGGTTTTGCAAAACAGTTTGAAACCGTAGAGGAAGCAACGAGCAAGGATATCGTTAATGCGCTGAAATTAGGTCAGGAAACTGCATATAAGGCAGTTATGAAGCCCAAAGAGGGTACAATTCTTACCGTTATTCGCGTAATGGCAGAAAAAACACGTTATGAATATGAAAGAGAACTTGCCGATCTTTTTGATTTTACAATAAAGATTGGTGAAGAAACACTTCTTCAGACACCTGAAATGCTTCCACAGCTCAAAAAAGCAGGTGTTGTTGATGCAGGCGGTCAGGGTCTTATGACCATTATGCACGCTTTCAGCGCAGTTATTCACGGTGAAGAAATTTCTGAAGACGTTGAACCTTTCTCGTTCAGTGCCGCGTCTGATGCAATTGCGAAGGATACCTCTGAAGAAGTTGCCGAAATGGACGAAATTACCTTTGCTTATTGTACTGAATTTTTTATTCAGCAGTTAAAAGCAGGTGTCGATGAGCAGGCAGTTGATAATTTAAGAAACAAACTTGCAAAAATTGGCGATTCTTTGGTTGTTGTAGGCGACCCTGAACTTGTTAAAGTTCACGTTCACACAAACGACCCCGGCAAAGCATTGCAAATGGCTCTTGAACTTGGTGAGCTTAATAAAATCAAAATCGAAAATATGGTTCAGCAGCATCGCGAGATTGTTGAAGAACGTGCTAAAAATATGAAAGAAGTAGGCGTTGTTGCCATTGCATCAGGCGAAGGCTTTAACGCACTCTTTAAAGATCTTGGTGTTGATTACGTTGTAACAGGCGGCCAGACAATGAACCCCAGTACAGAAGATATTTCTGCGGCCGTTAAAAAGGTTATGGCAAAATCGGTAATAATTCTTCCCAATAACTCAAATATCATTCTTGCGGCAGAACAGGCGCAGGATTTTACCGACAAACAGCTTTTTGTTATTCCTACAAAAACCGTACCGCAGGGTATTGCAACAATGCTTGCCTTCGACCCTGAAGCAGACGGTCAGACTAATGCTGAGAATATGAAGGAAAGTTATTCAGAAGTTCTTACAGGTAGCATTACCTACGCTGTGCGTGATACTGAATTTGACGGACAGGATATTCACGAGGGTGATATATTAGGTCTTGCAGAAGGCACCATTGCATGCTGTGGTAAAGATATTAAGGAAATTACCATTGAACTTTCCAAAAAACTTTTAGAAGAAAGAAATGACCTTTTAACAATTTACTACGGTCAGGACGTTACTGAAGATGATGCAAATGAAATTGCAGACGTGTTAAGTGAACAATATCCTGATACTGACGTTGAGGTTATTTCAGGCGGTCAACCTGTTTACTACTACTTACTTTCAGCAGAATAATATTAATGGCGGATTATTTATCCGCCTTTTTTTAAAGGAATTTTATGAAGGAACATCTTATTGTAAATTTGCTTGATTTGGGCGAAGCGATGCTCGTTTCAGGCGCAGAAATAAATAGGGTAGAAGATTCGCTTTCCCGCGTTGGCAAAAACTTCGGTGCAGTCAGGGCAGACGTGTTCGTGCTTACCTCCGTTATAAATATTACCGTTACTTTTGCCGATGGTGTTCAGGAAACGCAAACTCGTCGTATATTAAAAAGCACAGTTACCGATTTTAATAAATTAGAGGAACTTAACAGTATTTGCCGAAATTCTGCACATATGAGCATAAATGAATTTGAAGCAGAATTAAAAAAAATCACCGCAAAAAGCAGTGAAAAAATAAAAATTTTTATCGGAAGTATTCTTGCGGCATTTGCTTTTACACTTTTCTTTGGCGGTACGGTTGTTGATGCCTGCGTTGCAGGTGTTTTCGGTATAGCAATTTATTTTCTGCAAAAGTATTTCGTTTCTCCAAATAAGGTAGTATTTTATTTTGTTACGGCATTACTAATCGGCATTGCCATATATTCAGTTAAAATGCTTATGCCTTTTTTAAACGTTGATAAGATAATTATCGGGGATATAATGCTTCTTATTCCGGGCATTGCTATAACCAATGCAATGCGCGACGTAGTTATTGATGATACTGTTTCAGGCATTATAAAGTTTGCCGAAAGTCTTTTGTGGGCGATTTCCCTTGCAGGCGGATTTATGCTTGCAATGTTTATTATGGGAGGTCTTGTAGTATGAGTTATGCACTTCAACTTCTCTATGCAATATTAGGCTCAATCGGTTTTGCGCTTATATTCAACGTAAAAACAAAAAGGCTTGTTACTGCGGGCATAGGCGGTTTGCTTTGTTGGGGAATATATTTACTTACTATGTATTTTTCTCAAAACGTATTTTTGTCTGCCTTTCTGTCGGCTGTGGCGTGCGGTCTTTTCGGTGAAATTTTTGCACGAATTTTAAAAGCACCTACAACGATTTTTATGATAACGGCAGTAATTCCATTAATACCGGGAAGCTCGTTATATTATACGATGCAGTATGCCGTTTTAAACGAATGGGAATTATGCAAAGACCGCGCCCTTGAAACAGTGCTTTTTATCGGTGCAATAGCCTTTGGAATAAGTCTTGTTTCCGCAGTGTTCAAAATTTTTAATAAAAAATAAGAGCTATAACGATATTGTGAGACAGGTCTCACAGCGATATATTTGCATATTGCAAAAGAGATATAAAAGTCTTTGGCTTTTGCGATATTATATTCGTGCCTTTTTGCACGGCAAAAGCCGTATATCGCGCGGTTTACCGCATATCGCATTGAAGATATATCGCTCGTGCGAATCACGAATATAACTGAGGCACACTTCATTACGAAGTGTGCCTCAATTTCAGCTCTTTATTTTTATCTTTTTATTAAATAGCAACGATATTTAAAAGCTTTCCGGGAACGGCAACGATTTTCTTGATATCCTTGCCTGCAACGAGATTCTTAACTGTTTCGTCAGTTTCAATAAGCTTTTCCATACCTTCTTTGTCAAGGTCAGCAGGAATCATTATCTTTGCTTTAATTTTACCGCAAATCTGAACAACGATTTCAACTTCATCCTTAACAAGCTTCTTTTCGTCCCAAGCGGGCCATTCGGTCTGGTAAAGTCTGCCGTCGAAGCCTGCATCTTCCCACATTTCTTCTGTTAAGTGAGGTGATACGGGGTTAAGAAGAACAAGAAGAACCTTTAATTCGTCTTTAGAAATACTGCCAAGTCTGTAAATATCGTTTACGTAAGCCATCATTGTGGCAATGGCGGTATTGAACTTCATTTGTTCAAAGTCTTCAGAAACCTTCTTTATCATACCGTGAAGAAGTGCTTCACGTTCTTTTGTCATTTCAACTTCTTGAACAAGGTCAGCTAAACGCCATACACGTTCAAGGAAGCGACGGCAACCTCTTGCGCCCTTTGTTGACCACGGAATAGCCTGGTCAAAGGCACCCATAAACATTTCATACATTCTGAATGCGTCGGCACCAATTTCCTCAACAATGTCGTCAGGGTTAATAACGTTTCCGCGGGATTTACTCATTTTTTCGCCGTTTTCGCCTAAAATCATACCGTGGCTTGTGCGCTTTAAGTAAGGCTCTTTTGTAGGCACAACACCGATATCATAAAGGAAACGATGCCAGAAACGTGAATATAAAAGGTGAAGTGTGGTATGCTCCATACCGCCGTTATACCAGTCAACAGGAAGCCAATAATTCATTTTGTCCATATCTGCAATGGCACCTGTGTTGTGGGGGTCAACGTAGCGGATAAAGTACCAGGAAGAGCCGGCCCACTGAGGCATTGTATCAGTTTCGCGTTTAGCAGGACCGCCACAGTGAGGGCAAGTTGTGTTAACCCAGTCATCAAGCTTTGCAAGGGGGGATTGTGCATCGGCAGTAGGAATAAAGTCATCTGTGTGCGGAAGCTTTAAAGGAAGCTCACTTTCATCAACGGGAACCCAACCGCATTTTTCGCAATAAATAAGGGGAATAGGCTCACCCCAATAACGCTGACGTGAGAATACCCAGTCACGAAGCTTATAGTTAACCTTTTTCTTTCCGAGTCCCTGCTCTTCAAGCCACTTTATCATTGCAGGAATTGCTTCCTTAACACTCATTCCGGTAAGGAAACCGCTGTTTACAAGAGTACCCTCTGAAACGTCTGTATATGCTTCCTCCTGAACGTTTTCGCCGCCGCTTACCACTTCTTTTATAGGAAGACCGAATTTCTTTGCAAATTCAAAGTCTCTTGTATCATGTGCCGGAACTGCCATTATCGCACCTGTTCCGTATGTTACGAGTACATAGTCAGAAATCCAAACGGGGAGCTTTTCT
>JAZROC010000060.1:0-5535 GCA_045648525.1 Clostridia bacterium | reverse complement strand
AGGAGTTGCTACTCCAATTTGTCTTCCTAAGACCGCTTGGCCTCCGACTTCCTTGCAAAAGTTGGCGGAAGAGCATTTTCCAGAATTTCTTTTTTAAACCCCGATGCTTTAAGATCAAGCTTTTTAACGGCAAGAAAATGCATTGCAAAGGATAATACTCCACCAAAACTGACGGCAAGAACAGGCAACGTTGCCTGAATTTCATCAGTTGCATTTTTAAAAATCTTAATCAAAATAAACACAAAAGCTATTTTGCCCAGTTGTTCAATAATTTCAAATATTGCCGAAAGATAAGTTTTTCCCTTTGCGTGCAGATATCCGCAGGGAAGCGATGCCTGTGCGCCTAAAGTAACTGCAGGAATTAAGGAAAGAACAACTGTCCCTGCCTTTTTATTATGTAAGAAAACCCCTGCAATAATATCCTTTCCCGCAAAAAGCAGAAAAGCCGAAATCAAAAGAGGATATATTGCAATTTTTATTGCCGAGGTCAAAACTGCTTTTTCCTTTTTATCCCTTAAATACTTGGCACAGAGCCTGCTTGTTGCATTGGGAAGTCCTGACGCTACGGGAGTAATGAATACCGAATACACGCTCATTGCAAGTTGATAAATACCTAACGCAACAGGTGAAATTTCCTTTGCCAACCACACCTTATAAGCCATACCGATAAAACGCACAATAATATTGCTTAAGGCAAGTGCGCCCATATTAAAAAACATTATCTTTTTCAAAATCTATCACCTGAATAAAAATATGAAAAAGAAAAGTATCTTATACTTATTTTTTTGCATAAAACGCTTGCGTGCGCGCATTTAATGTTGTATAATAGTATAATAAATTTAATTTGGAGTATTATATGTTAGTTTACAACACACTTACAAACAAAAAAGAAGAATTAAAAACTATCCACGAAGGCGAAGTAAGAATGTATTCATGCGGTCCTACCGTATATAACTTTGCCCATATCGGTAACTTGCGCACTTACGTGTTTATGGACCTTTTAAGACGCGCGCTGACCTTAAACGGCTACAAGCTTTTAGGCGTTATGAACATTACCGACGTTGGCCACCTTACCTCTGATGCTGACGAGGGTGAAGATAAAATGGAAAAAGCGGCAAAGCAACAGAAGAAATCTCCTTTGGAAATTGCCGCATATTATACCTCGGTATTTAAAGATGACGTTAAACAGCTTAACATCACTTTGCCCGAAATTGTACCCAACGCAACGGACCATATTCCTGAAATGATTGAGTTTGTTCAGGGTCTTGAAGAAAAAGGCTTTGCCTACGAAACTGACGACGGCATTTATTTTGACATCGTTAAATACGGCAAATACGGTGTTCTTTCTAAATTAGACCTTGACGAGCAGATGGCAGGCGCACGTGTTGAAGTTAACGACCAGAAAAAGCACCCTGCCGACTTTGCAGTTTGGAAAAAGGCACCTAAAGAACATCTTCAGCAATGGGAAAGTCCTTGGGGTATGGGTTATCCCGGTTGGCATATTGAATGTTCGGCAATGGGCAGAAAATATTTAGGCGATACCTTCGATATTCACACCGGTGGTGTTGACCATATTCCTGTTCACCACGAAAATGAAATTGCACAGTCAAATGCACTTTTAGGTCACCCTGCAGTTAACTATTGGATGCACGGTGAATTTATGATGGTTGACAACGGCAAAATGAGCAAAAGTTTAGGCAACACCTATACCGTTTCCGACTTAAAGAAAAACGGCATTATGCCCCTTACTTTCAGATATTTCTGCTTAAATGCTCATTACAGAAACAAAATCAACTTCACTTGGGATGCTATCAAGGCATCACAGAAAGCATACATTCGTCTTTTAGAAGCAGTTACGGCAAACAAAAATGCAGATAGTGACGAAAGTCTTAAGGGAATGTGTGAAGAAGCCTATAACGCATTTAAAGAAGCAGTAAGCGATGACCTTAACGTGCCAAAGGGATTAGGTATTTTGTGGAACCTTCTCCGTTCAGGCAAGCAGGGCAAGGAAATTTACGAAACTGCAATTAAAATGGATGCAGTTTTAGGTCTTGACCTTGAAAAAGGCTACGTTCCTATGGAAGTTGAAAATGATATTCCGCAGGAACTTTTAGACAAGTTAGCAGAGCGTACACAGGCAAGAAAAGAAAAGAACTGGGCATTATCCGACAAACTTCGCGACGAAATCAATGCCGCAGGTTATGATATTAAGGATTCCCCCGAAGGCTCAACTCTTGTAAAAAGATAACAATATTTGTCCAAAAATAATATATAAATGTCTTGAAAATTGCATTTAAGTGCAATATACTATATCAAGAACACATTCAAGCGAGGAATTATTATGATAAATGTAGCAGTTATCGGTTACGGTGGACAAGGTGCATGGCATTGCACTCAGGTTTTAAAAAGTGACGTTTGTACTTTGGCAGGTACTTACGATATTCGCGAAATTCGTCGTGAAGCCGCAAAAAATAACGGAATTAAGGTTTATGAGTCAAACGAAGCAATTTTTGCAGACCCTGCCGTTGATATCGTTGTAGTTGCAATACCCAACGACCTGCACAAAAATTTAGTTATTGAAGCAATGAAAGCAGGCAAAAACGTAATTTGCGAAAAGCCCGTTGAAATGAGTGTTGAAGCTCTTGACGAAATGATTGAGGCTTCAAAGAAATACAACAAATTCTTCACCGTTCATCAGAACAGACGTTGGGACGTTGACTTTTTAGCAATGAAGCAGATTATCTCAAGCGGAGAAATCGGCAAGCCTTTGTGCATTGAATCACGTATTCACGGCTCACGTGGTATTCCAAGTGACTGGCGTCGCGAAAAGGAGCACGGTGGCGGTATGATTCTTGACTGGGGCGTTCACTTAATTGACCAGATGCTTCAGTTATATAATAAGAAAATCGTTCGCGTTTTCTGCACCTGCAGTCACTACACCAACAAAGAGGTTGACGACGGTTTCAAGTTAAATCTTTTATATGAGGACGGCACAACCGCATTGGTTGAGGTTGGTACATACAATTTCCTTCCTCTTCCCCGCTTCTATATGCAATGCGAAAACGGAAGCGCAAAAATCGAGGATTGGCAACACAAATGCCACGTTGCAAAGCTTAAGGCTTGGCAGGAAAAGGACGTTACACCCGTTCAGAATGCCGCAGGCATTACAAAAACTATGGCTCCCAGAGATGAGCTTACTCTTGATGAATACGATATCGACATTCCAAAGAGTGACGTTCACAGCTTCTATCGCAACGTTTGCGCAGTTCTTGAAAAGGGCGAAGAAAGTTTTATCAAACTTCCCGAAGTACGTCGCGTACTGTGCGTAATGGAAGCAGCATTCGCTTCAGATGCTCAAGGACAAGCGATAAATGTAGAAATTTAAAAAAATCGTTTGACACATTATTGTTTTGTATGTATAATACTTATGCTTAATATTTCGGAAAAAGAAAATGAGGTGATACTATGAAACAGGGTATACATCCGGATTACAAAAAGGTAACAGTAAAGTGTGCTTGTGGCGAAACATTCGAAACAGGTTCAGTTAAAGATTCTCTTTCAGTAGAAATTTGCTCAAAGTGCCATCCTTTCTATACAGGTAAGCAGAAGCTCGTTGACTCTGCAGGCCGTGTTGACAAGTTCAAGAAGAGATACGGACTTTAATAGTTACAAAAAGAACGCGTTGCATTTGCAACGCGTTTTTTATTTTCTTTTTATCCGTGTAATATTTTTGCCGCAAACGGCAAAAATATTACACGGTATATCTTGACGTTTAGAAGAATATATTGTATAATGAATCTAATAAAAATGCCGTTTGCGGCAAAAATATTAGATAGAGGCTATTATGGAAATTAAAAGAGATATATATTTAAACAGACTTATCGTCAGAAAACACAATGGTTTCATCAAAGTTATTACCGGAATCCGCCGAAGCGGAAAGTCATTTCTACTAAACACTTTGTTTTATAATCACCTTATAGAAGCAGGCATCGCAGAAGACCATATTATAAAATTTGCTTTTGATTCGGCAGACGATTTATTGAAAATTGGTGAAAACCCAATCGTGCTTGACAACGAGCGCGAAGACCGTAAGGTAGACCCTGCAAAATTCTTAAATTGGTTACTACCGCAGATTACCGATAATCAAATGCATTATATTCTTCTTGACGAAGTGCAAAAGCTTGGAGCGTTTGAATCCGTTATGAACGGTTTTTTACGTAAAAACAACCTTGACGTATTCGTAACGGGAAGCAATTCTAAATTCTTATCAAAAGATATTTTAACCGAATTTGAAGGCAGAGGAGATGAAGTTCACGTTCTCCCCCTTTCCTTTTCAGAATATTATGCATTTAAAAACGGTGACAAAAGCGAGGCCTTTGATGATTATTCCATCTATGGCGGACTACCTGCCGTCGCTCTTATGCCCACAGAAGAACAGAAATCACAATATCTTATCTCGCAAATGCAGAATCTTTATTTGCGCGATATCAAAAATCGTTATAATCTACAGGACGAGACAACCGTAGGTGAAGTTCTTGACGTTGTGGCATCAGGTATTTCCACCCTAACCAACGCCCGTAATATTGCCAACACTATGAACTCCGTTCACGGTGGAAGCATTTGTGATACCACCGTTGAAAGATATATCAGTCATATTGAAGATGCATTTATGCTTTCACGCGTAAAAAGATACAATGTCAAAGGTCGTAAATACATTGGAACACCGTATAAAATCTACTTTGAAGATATCGGTCTCCGTAATGCACGGCTTAACTTCCGACAACTTGAAGGCACTCATATTATGGAGAATATTATCTATAATGAACTTCGATACAGAGGATATCAAGTAGACGTAGGCGTAATAGAATCTCGCGAACGAAACGAAGAGGGTAAAGAAATTCGTGTTCAACGCGAAATCGATTTTATTGCTACGCTGGGAAGTAAAAAATATTATATTCAATCAGCCTACGCAATTCCCGACCAAGCAAAATATGAGCAAGAAACTATTTCATTTGATAAAACTATGGACTCTTTCAAAAAAATTATCATCGTCGAAAAAAGCATGAAACCCCGTCGCGACGAAAAAGGTTACGTTATGATGGGCGTTAAAGAATTTTTACTTAATAAAGACAGTCTTGATGCTTAACGCAAAAAATTAACCTCCTGCAAAATTTTGCAGGAGGTTTCCTTATCTATTTCTTCAATCCTTTTGCTATGGCAATTAAATTATCTAATTGTTGAGCGTTTAATCCTTTTAAAGCATCAAGCAACTCTTTTTCTTTAGTAGGCGCTTTTGAGTCTGTATCAAAAAACTCCGAAGGCGTAATTCCAAGATATTCGCAAATATAGAAAAACACAGTCATTGAGGGAAGGCTGAATCGCGTTTCAATATTATTAATATAACTTGGGCTTTGACCAATACTCAAACTCATATCGCGTGCAGATACACCTTTAGCTATCCTTAATTGCGACAGTCGCAAACTAAATTCATCTCTTTCCATACAGCTCACCACCCTTTTATCTAATTGTACTATA
>JAZROC010000059.1:0-11613 GCA_045648525.1 Clostridia bacterium | reverse complement strand
AAGAAGAAAAGGCTTTTGCCTTTCGCTGTACGGCTCTTATATGACTTCATAATTGACATAGGCCAGGAAATACCAAAACAAATTACCATTACTGCTTCTAAAATTTCTGTTATCATTTTTAATCACCTCGGGAATTATTATATAAAAAATAACGCGTTTTGTAAAGAAAAAAAGCCCTTTTTATTGGGCTTTTTTCATAAACTCGAAAAGTTCGGGATTTTCTGCAAAATGTTTAAGCATAACAAGAGGTTCGGTTGAAGAAGTGTTTGTAATTTTTACGCCTCTCTTTGCGGCAGTTTCAGTAACGAAGAATTCGTCATTTGTAAGTTCGCCATAGTGGATAAGTGTGGGTGTGGAAATATCCCAATCGTCAATTTTGCCGTAACCCTCAATTAAAATGAAACCGTAAGCGGCTTCGTCTTTTACGATAACCGTTTCACCGGGATTAATTGTCAGGCGCTTTGCAGATGCAACGGGGCATTTATAGCAAATCCACTCTTCTGAGCCTTGCTCGTTATCCCAGATTGTAATGGGCTTCATAAAATGATTTTTTGCAAAATCCTTATCAACGTTTGCGTCCCAGTCGATAACGTCGATGAGATAGTCAAAATTGCCGATTTCTTCTTCAGGACAGTTTTTCCACAAAAGATTTTCAGGCACGCAATGACCGCCGTATAAAACTGACTGATACATTGCATAAACGTCACTTGCATACTGAGGCTCATAAGTGCAAAGGCTTGCAGGTGCGTGCAATACTCCGGGCGGAACGTCCCAACCTGTATCAAGTGTTATTTTATAGGCTTGTGAAATATCCAAAAGCTCGTTGTCGCCTTTTGTGAAGTTTTCAAGACATTCCTTAACCTGATCTTTTGTAGTATCAGGCTTGAAACCGAAGAAAGTGAAAGGAAATTCTCCGCCGTGATTATTCATCTGCGCAGGGAAGAAGTACATTTCAGGCTTGCCTTTTGCATTTACGCGCTTTGCGTGCTCATCTATGTGGTGAATGTGGTGGGGCAAAGGGCCCTGATTATCAAAGAACTTTGAAAACATAGGCCAGCCCTTATATTTGTTCCATAAATCGTCACCGATGATTTCGCCCTTTAATTCTTCAACGGCATCTTTCAATAAAATTTCAGTCTTGCCGTCTTTTGAAACGATGTAGCTTAAACCTTCATCTTCAGGAGTGCCGGGGCCGTTTTCTGCCCAGGTAGTAGATGCGAACCATCTTTCGTCAATACCGCCTTTTTCAAGACCGCGCACGTAGTAGTCGTCAGGATGAAGTTTTATTCTCTTTCCGGGTCTGCAAAATGAACGCGGTACCCATGTAGGCTTAAGTCTTAAAATACCGTTGCCTTCTTTTAATAATTCCTGAGCTTTTGTCATTATATTCACTCCTTAAAATTTAATTTCGTACATATCAAAGAAATGTAAAGTGCGTGTTTTAAATGTTACTTTGCCGTCTTCATAAGTAAACTCAACGGGAGTTTCGTCAGGAAGCAACGTAACGGTTTTAGGTGCTTTCTCTGTTTCAACGCTTATTGTAAAAGGTGTAATATCGAAAATTTTAGGCTCGTTTGTCATCAAATACGTGTTTACGGTATAAGAATCATCAGTTTTAAACATTGTAATTTCAACGTTTGTAGGCGCATCGGAAGTAAAACTGAATTTTTGGGGAGAAGCGTAGTTCAAAAGATTAAGAAGAATCTGTGTGTACTCCGTATAATTTTCGCCTGCGTTGTCACCGCGCCATACGGTTTTACCTTCAAAGGCTACTGCCGACCATATTACTTTACCCTTGCCGTAATTGTTTATTGTTACCATAGGCACTTCAAGGTTTTTCATTGGCGGATTTGAGTGTATAGAAGCAAAACGAATTTCCGTAGGTTTAGTAAAGGGAAGAGTTAACGTTGCAATAACGGTTGAATCCTTACCTGCTTCAACTATAGGTGCATAGCCATCATAGGGGAGCGGATATTTTTGGTTAAAGCCTTCAAAAAGTCCTTCAAACTCCTGATTGGGCGAAATATAAACGTTCTTTTCTTCGGTAGTTTTAATGAACTTATGTCCTGTAAGTTTGGCTATAAGTTCCTGATTATGCATACCGCTTATAAAAAGCGTACCGCCGTTTTCAACGTAAGAAATAATATTTTCAGTAGGCTCAGTTTTGCCTAAAACGGGAGTTATAATATACTTGTACTTTGAAAAATCGGTAAATGTATTTACAATACCGTGGGGCACGTTAAGACGAATAAGGTTTGATGAAAGAACACGGCAGCAATCCGATGTATTTGCCTGAGTTTTTGTCAATTTACTGCGTAAACCAAGGTAAATACCGATATCTTCAACCATTTCACCGGTAAAATATTTTTCGTAAGGCATCTGGAATTCAAGCGCCTCGCCGATTCGGTCATAAACTCTGCTATCCATTGTGCCAACGGGGTCGATAGCATCAATTACAAGAGTTGCGCCGTGGTGCGCCATCGTTGATGAAATAGATGCTTTCATTTCGTCCAACGTTTTTGTAAGAGTGTGAGTGCCAAGAGAAGGCTTGCATCTTGAAAACATCTGCTCAAAGGGCTGATTTATGCTTATATTTTTAAAATATTTGCTTGCGAAGGAATGTTTATACATATCACCGTAAAGGTCACCGCCAACGTAGTCGCAACAACGTGCAACTTCTTCACCGCAACCCCACAGAGATGTAGCGGCAATAGAACTTGCAAAGTTGAATTCTATTGGTAATTCAGGACATCTGTTCTTTATATGATCCTTGAATTTAGTGATAATTCTGCCCATTGTATTGGTAGCATATTCAACACGCTCAATGAAATATTCTTTCTCTTCATCGTTAAGCAAAGCGTAATCAAGCGCGCTTACTTGCTTGATAGGTGTGCCGAACATTTTCTTATATTCTTCCTGACAGTAATCACAGAAGCAAGTGCCGTTCCAGAAAGGCATATCAAAGAAAAGCGCATCAAGAGTGAAGTAATCAAGCATTTCATCAATCTGGTCGCAAACAAATTGTTGCTGGGCAGGATTATTGGGACAGATAATGCCGTAACGTGCCGAGCCTGCTGATGAAAAGTCAAGGTCAACTTCGTTTAATTTTGCTTCGCGCCAAGATTTTCCGCTTGCCGTAATGTGACGCCAATCAGCGTGATTATCGTGCTCGCGTGTGTTATAGAATAAACTGTAATATCCGCAAACCTTTATGCCGTTTTCGTGGCATAAATCAACAAGTTTTTTCATTTTGTCAGGCTCTTTTTCAAATGCCTTGTGCATTGTACCTACTTTCGTCGGGTAATAGCATAAGCCTGCGTGTGACTGCAAATATATCATTGCATAATTGATTTTCGCCTTTTTTAAGTTTTCAACGTAATCTTCGGGCGAGAATTCTGATAAGAAAACATCGTCCCAATCGTCAATATGCATGTCAAGTAAGTGTCGTCTGAATAAATTTGAATACCACATAAAATCAACTCCTTTAAATTCGTTGATAATATTATACCAATTATGAAATATTAAAAAAAGATAGATACGTACAAAAAAATAGTAAATTCGTATAAATTGGTTGAAATTACTGTTTTGATGTGCTATAATGTAAGCGGTGATGTAAATGGATAATATTGAAATGCTATCGGGCATTTGTGACGATATTTACGATATTGCGGGAATAAAAGCAGTAATTTACGATAGCGATATGAACGTAATATATTCTCATCCATTGGCGATGGAAGAATTTTGCAAAGAAGTCCGTAAGCATAAAAATCTACGGGAAAAGTGCCTTGAATGTGATAAGTTTGGTTTTTCTCAATGTAAAAATATTGGCGAAACGTTCATTTATGAGTGTCATATGGGTTTAACCGAAGCCGTTACTCCGATTATTGATAACGGTGTAATAATCGGCTTTATCTTGTTTGGACAGTTGCTAAACGAAAAATTAAGGGAAGAAATAAAAAATAAAATTAAAAAATTGTCCCTTGAAAATGAAAAAAAACTGATAAAATGTATAGAATCAAAAGAATCCACCGAAGAACGCATAATTTTAGCATCCGGTCGCATTGTAAGTATGTGCGCTTCTTACGTCAGATTAAAAAATATACTTAATTTTCAAAAAGAAAGCCTTGCATTACATATAAAAAAATATATATTGCAGAATTTGAAGGACGTTACAATAAAAAAAATAACAACAGAGTTTGCAATTTCCAAGGGAACGTTGTATAATATATCAAAAGAAGAATTTAAGATGGGAATAAGTCAGTATATAAGATTCTTAAGAGTAAAAAAGGCGGTAAATATGATAAAAGAAAGCGAAAAGCCATTTTATTCGATAGCAGAAGATGTAGGGATTCTTGACGGTAATTATCTTACTAAACTTATAAAAAAAGAAACGGGTAAAAACCCGCGGCAAATAAAAAAGGAGAGTTTATAATGAACAAGTACATAGGAAACGAAATGCAATTATATTATGTAAAGGAAGCACGCTTAACAGGCGGCAAGGCTGACGGTATGAGAGTGCTTTTTGTCAAAAATGCAAAAGGGCTTGAATTTACCGTATCTCTTGATAGGTGTGCGGATATATCAGAATTAAGCGTAAAAGGCGATAATTATGCCTTTATAGGTCCTTGCGGCTACGTTGCACCAACTTATTATGATAATAAGGGAATTAATTTCTTAAAATCATTTACTGCAGGCTTTTTAACAACCTGCGGTCTGCAAAACGTTGGTAATCCTGTAAATGATAATGGGGAAGACCTTCCTTTACACGGCACAGTTTCTAACATTCCTTGTGAAAACTTTTGCTACTATATTGAAAATGACGAAATACACATTAAAGCAGTTATTCGTGATGCTTCTCTTTTTGCCAAAAAACTTTTGCTTGAAAGGGAATACGTGTGCCCGATAAACGAAAACGTAATTTATTTAAAAGATACAGTGAAAAATATCGGTTTTGAAGAAGCACCCGTGCAAATGTTATATCATTGCAATATGGGATATCCTTTATTAAGTGAAAATGCAAAGCTTATTATTCCGTCAATTAAAGTTGAACCGAGAAATGAACATTCGCAAACAGGCATTGATAGTTGGAATATTTGCGAAGAACCGCAAATCGGTTATATCGAAATGTGCTATTATCATTACTTTGATAATAACACACCAACCGTATCACTTTATAATGATGATATTAAAAAAGGAATTGAAATTACTTTTGATACAAATGAATTACCTTATTTTACACAATGGAAAATGATGGGGGCAGGGGAATACGTAATGGGTCTTGAACCCGGCAACTGTCTTCCTGACGGCAGAGATAAAATGCGTGAAATGGGAAAACTTGAAACTCTTAATTCAGGTGAAAGTAAAACGCATAATATTAAATTTAAGTTTACTGAATAAGAAACAGCCGCAATTTTGCGGCTGTTTTTTTAGAGCTTTTCTAATGTTATTTCATCTATGCCAAAGTGCATAAAAGAATACCTTTTTGTATAATCTTTAGCTTCATTTTCTTCATTCCAATCACCCTCAAAGGTAAATGAGCGCGGGCCAACGGCAAATAATTCGTCGTTAACGTGGTGAAGAGGTCCAAAGGTATTTCTTAAGGAATTAATCAATTCAATACGTATGGTATTTTCGCCATCTTTTAAATTTATGATTGCAGTTTTATCAAAAAAGAGTCTTTTAACTTTTTTATTATTGATATAAAGATTACAAACAGCATATCTTCCCGGCAAGGAAATAATATATTGTCCTTCTTTTGCAGTAAAGGTTTTATTTAAAGAAATTCTGCCTGCAAAGAATGGGAATTGTCCGCTTGTTAAATCTTTTGCGTTCAGTAAAGAAACTTGCTTTACTAACGTAAATGGACCATCGTTTAATTTGCTGCCGTGCATACCGTCATAATAATCATTTTCGGCTTTTACACCAAATGAGCCGAAAAGGTAAATGGCTTCAATTTCCGTATCAAGTGACAAGCAGTTTCTTAAAGATTCCATAACGTTTGAGAACAATACGTTGTAAACGTGAGGCGATTGATAATAGTCAAAAGAAATAACTATTTCATTTTTGCCTTTTTTTGTTTTATCGTAAATATCTGCAAGCTTAAAGCTTCGGTCGGTTCTCCATTTATCTGTTAAAGAAACACTCTTGCCGTTAATTAGGATTTCAGGATTTTTAAAAGGCTCAACACAAAGTGCAAGGTCTTTTGGTATAAAATCTGCATTAAAATCGAATTTAAGATATGCTCTGCCTTCGTACTTTCTCTTTAATAAAAGCTCGTGAATGTGCTTTATGTATCTCTTTGGCTCGTAGTTTATGCCGTCATAAGATAAGCAGGCATAATCAAGCACCATACAGTTTTCAATTTTTTTGTTTAATTTGAAATCTTCGGTGCCTATGGTTGTTTCTAAAGCTTTGTTAACAACAGATTCCTTTGTTTTAAAGGACTTGGTTTCGTAGATAAAATATGAGCCTGCGTTATCAAAGTTCAGTGTTGCTTCTAAACTACCTTTATTTTTCTTTAATGTAAGCGTATCTTCTTTCAGGTTAAGCATATGAATTTGCTTTAAACCTTTAGCTTTTTTTACAACAAAAGAAACGTTGTCAAAACTGCTTTCGTTAAGATTAACTATGTAGAAAATTCTACCGTTTTCAGTTTCACGTACGTTTATGCGGAAATTTTCAAGAATGTTTCCGTCTTTATAAAGATATGCTTCGCGCGCTTCAAGAATTTCTTCAAAGCTTGAATTTGCTTCTATCCACGAAAGGTCGGCAATTTTACCGTCAATTCGTGTTGGTTTATTGCCTTCTGATACAACCTTACCGCCGTTTTTGATAAATTCTTTCAAAAGTTCTGCGGTGCATGAATCAAGAGTTTCCATTTCAGGCAAAACTACGTAATCGTAAGCACATTGACCAATAATAAACTTGCTTCCTTCAACTTTGCCGTGATGTGAAATTATAATTTCGTCACCTAAATGATACTGCACAAAATTGTTGCCGTATTTATCAAGCAATGCGCGGAAAGGAGCTTCAAGATGTTTAACACTTTCATCAGAGTTTATGCGCTTAAAATAAAGGTATAACGAGTGCATAGGGTGGAGAATAAGTACGTTAGCCTTTTCCTTGCCTTCTGCCAAAGCGGCGCCGATGTTTGCGAAATAATTATTAAAATCCTTATAATAAGAATTCCAAGGTAAATGGTCGCTGTAATGTGCAGGATAATCATATTTTCTTTCACCGCGCTCTGAATAAGGATAAAGGTGAGAACAAATTAAATTTACGCCTCCCACAAACTGCCATTGGGCAATACGTTTTAATTCTGTAGGAGAAACGTCCCAACCGCATAAAGCGAAAGTTTCCGTCAGAACTTTTTTCTTATTCAACTGGGCGGCAACAGAACCTATTTGTTTAGGAGAAAGGTCGTTATTCGTATAGCGACCTAAGTGGTCTATTCCCGGCACGTGCTCGTATTCGTAAAAAGGCATAACACCACCGCAGCATACCATCTGAAAAGCAAGTGATTCTTCTTCAATACCGTGACCGGTGAGCTTTGCACCGTTTGTTTCACACCAATCATAAATCTGCTTTGCAAAGGCTTCCATAAATTGTTTGTGACATAATGCCCAGTAATCGTAACGTAATTCTTTTGCGCCTTCAAAATCAATAAAAAGTGCAGGAATAGCATTAAAAACACTATAGCCGTAAGCTTCCTCGAAGTTTTTCAAGAACGTATCCGACCAAGCGGTATTATAGCGATAATACTGTGGTTCGTCAGTGAAGAAACCGGGCATTGTTTTACCAAAATCTTCAGGAAAATGAGCCTTGTATTCTTCGTGAGTGTACTTTATAAATTTTTCAATTATATTTTTATCCATTACGTCAACGTAACTTGATGAATATTCTCTGTAGACGTTAAGATATTCTTTTTCATGATCTGTATTAGCAATAGAGCCGTCAAAATTATAAACTTTAAAAGCATTTTTATCAAAAGAGCCGATTTTGTGCGTAAGGAAGCCAACGTGATTTTTGGAATCTTCCAAAAGCTTACCACCGGCAAAGCCTGAAGGCCAGCCGTTTTCGTCGTAAGCCCAGGCTTCCATACCGAGCTTCTTTGCTTCGTCTATACACGCTTTGATACAATCGTACCATTCATCAGAACAATATTCGGTCATTAATCCGCCGCGAGCATGCATAAAAAAGCCGTTAAGACCAATATCCTTCATATTATTAATCTGTCGTCTTAATTCCTTTTCTTCCAATTTATCATTCCAACTCCAAAATGGAAGACCGCCAAAGCTTTTTTGATTGTTTTTTAATTTTGTTGTAAGTTTCATAATATACCTCGTAAAAATCCGTTGCAGAAAATCTACAACGGATTATTTTTTTATTTCTTTTTCTTTTTTGCAATAATAATGACGGTTGATGTTATTGCCGCACCCACAACAAATGCCGCGCAAGCAATAATAATTGTCAACGTGTTGTTGGTTTTAGGAGCAGGGACATCAGGTGTAACGGTAACTTCTGGGGTAGGTGTTGCTTTTTCAGGCACCGTAACAGGAATTACACTTGCTTTCATATCATCATTGAGATATGTAATAGTTGTAACGATTTCTTTCTCAACGATTTCTTCAGGAGCTTCAAAATCAAGCTCTGAGTGAATTGCAAAATCGTCAATATCAAGAATTAAGGGATCAGAGGGAGAGGCTTTAAGCTGGTCAAGGCAGAACCACCAGTTGTGGTTGCCGTCAAACTGTTCTTCAACAACTTCAAAGGGATTAGAAATAAAACATCTCCAACCGTTTTCATCGGGATCAGTAGATTTTCCGCTTAAATATCCGTAATAGTTACCCTGACCTCTTGCAATAATGTCAGGCTGAAATTCTCCTTCGTTTTCATACGCGTCATTTGCAAGCGCACGAATAAGGAATTTTGAAATCTTGATATTCTTGTTTGATTTATAGAAGAAAGATAAAACGTAAGCATCTGCACCTGCATCTTTAATAAAAGGATAAATATTAATAGACGGAGCGATCCAAGCTTGTTTAATCGTAGTGGAAAGATAATTATTACCCGTATGTCCACCGTCAGTTTTTATTTCAATTCCGGTAAAAAGTGAATCAGAATCTTTTTTTGAACCGTTGGCATCAAGAAGCTTATACCAATTGGTATCTTTAATAACAGTTGCTTCTTCAAAACCTGAATTTATTGCATCTACGATGTTGCCGGTTTCATCGGCTGCATTTACTGTAAAAAAAGAAGAAACTATAAGTGAAAAGATAAGCAATAAGGGAAAGAACTTTTTCATAAATGTCTCCTTAAATTTTTTGGTATTATATCACATAAAGGTGACTTTGTAAATACTAAAATGCATTAAATATTGTTTTCACAAATATACTATACTGTGATTTTAAGATATTAGAAAATGAGGTGTTGTATTTTGAAAAGAGTAATTACGTTATTGTCGGTTCTTTTAATTTTTGCAGGGTGTTCGCCATCGGAAAGTCCGACAGGAGAGATAGGAAACGTTTCTTTTACTGCTATTGATGGCTTCAGTGGTCTGCCGATGGAGGGGGTAAGAATCGTTCTTCCTGAAAATGAACTGGAGTTGTTAACTGATACTGACGGCAAAACAAAAACTGCAGATATAAAAGTTGTAAAAAATCAGAATTTTACGGTCGAACAAGATTACGGAACATTTACAGTTTTAGCTTATAAAGATGGCTACAACGATTATGCACTGTTTTTTGCACAGATAAAAAGTGGGCAAGATAGAAATATAAAACTTTATATGTTTTTAAAAGATACCCCTCTTTCATCAGGTACGCCATTGGCTACTGTTGAAAGTCCCGATAAAGCTTGGGTCAACGAAATAGTTGAAAAATACAGAAAATAAAAATGCATAAAAATGCATAAAAATACGAAAAATTAACAAATAAAAAGACAAAAAACGCTTGACAGAATTTTTTTGAAAGACCAAAAACTAAAAAAAGCAAGTTATCAACAGGTGTGGATAACTCATTTTTCATTTGTGGATAAATTCATATGTCAAGGAAAATAGGGGTTATTAATTGTGGATAACTTTTTACTCAAAAGGCAAGTTATCCACAGTTGATGAAAAAAACCGCTATTTTACTATGATTTAACGGTGGATTACTTTTTTTTAGTTCAATTGTTAAGATTGTATTACAAAATCAAAAAAAACGTAATTTTTACAAAAAACAGCAAGAAAATTTTATGCATAGAGTATGCAAAAAATGAATAATAACTTTTTGTAAATAAAAAGCAAAAAAATTAATATAAAATACATAATTTTCCGAAAGAACAAGGCATCAAAAATAAAATCAAGGGAGTCGTATATGACAAAACAAGCTATAAAATTTGTTGGTATTTTAGTTGTTGTTGCATTAATGTCAATAATTTTTTTAAATAACGATAACCGTGAAGTGTTTAATGAGTTCGGTTATAATGATTACGTAATCGTTCTTGATGCAGGTCACGGAGGTGAAGACGGAGGGGCGATAGGAATAAAAACTCTTGCCCGCGAAAAAGACGTAAATCTTAATATAACGTTGAAATTGGCAAGACTTTTTGAAAGCGTTGGTGCAACCGTTGTTCTGACCCGAAAAAATGATGATGCATTATCAAAAAACGGTTTTAACAAAATGGAGGATATGCGCACCCGTGCAGAAATTATTGAACTTGCAAGACCGTATATTGTTATCAGCATACATTGCAACAGCTTTCCTCAAAGCAAGAACGTTTCAGGAGCGCAGACGTTTTATTATCCCGGCTCTGAAACAGGTAAACTTCTTGCTGAAAATATTCAGTCAAGTTTAAAAAATAACGTTAACAGTCAGAATAACCGACAAGTAAAAAGCGCGGATTTTTATATGCTTCGTCACGGCAATTCCACAAACGTTATGGTGGAATGTGGCTTTCTTTCCTGCCCTGAGGAAGAGCAACTGTTATTAAGTGAAGAACATCAGAACAAAATCGCATATGCAGTTTTCGACGGCACGTTGCGCTATATTTCGCAAATCACAAAACCCGCTAATATATAATTGATATTTTCATAAAATGTGTTATAATATGTATATATTTATGTTAACGAGGTGTGCTTATGCGCAATGTTTCAGTTAAAGAAGTTGAAAATGCAATAAAAACGTTGTTAAGTGATATTTGTGTCAATATGCCCAAAGACACACTTGATTCACTTAAAAAAGCTTATAATGAAGAAATTTCTGATTACGGCAAGCATAATCTTAAAATGGCACTTGATAATGCACAGATTGCAAGCGAGAATAATATGCCCATTTGTCAGGATACGGGGATGGTAACCGTATTTGCTGAAATCGGGCAGGACGTTCATTTTATAGATGGTTTTTTTACAGATGCCATAAACGAAGGTGTCCGCAAAGCGTATATTCCATTCAGAAAAAGCGTTTTAACACCTATTGACAGAATAAATACGGGTGATAATACACCTGCAGTTATTCACACTTCGATTGTAAAAGGTGATAAAATTAAACTTACTGTTGCACCTAAAGGCTTTGGCAGTGAAAATATGAGAGCGCTTAAAATGATAAAGCCGTCGGAAGGATTGGAAGGTATTAA
>JAZROC010000058.1:0-2226 GCA_045648525.1 Clostridia bacterium | reverse complement strand
CCTGCTTACCTTTAAGCATATCTGAAAGTGATTTTAATGCCCTGTTGTTAGGACCTGTAACAGGTTTGCCGCGTCTACCGTTATCGATAAGCGCGTCAACAGCTTCCTGCAACATTCTCTTTTCGTTACGAACGATAATGTCAGGAGCTCTAAGTTCAAGAAGTCTCTTAAGGCGGTTATTACGGTTAATAACACGTCTGTAAAGGTCGTTAAGGTCGCTTGTAGCAAAACGTCCGCCGTCAAGCTGTACCATAGGACGTAAATCAGGTGGAATTACCGGAATAACATCAAGTATCATCCATTCAGGGCGGTTACCCGACTGCCTGAAAGCCTCTAAAACTTCAAGTCTCTTTAAAATGCGGATACGCTTTTGTCCCGAAGCGTCTTCAAGCTGTTCGCGAAGTTCTTCGCAAGACTTATCAAGGTCGATTTCGCAAAGCAATTTTTTAATTGCTTCGGCACCCATTCCTGCCTCAAAATCGTCCTCATATTTTTCGCGCATATCCATATATTGTTTTTCGTTGAGAAGTTGCTTCTTTTCAAGCGGTGTTGTACCTGGGTCGGTAACGATATACTGCGAGAAATAAAGCACCTGTTCCAACGCTTTTGGAGATACGTCAAGCACCAATCCCATTCTTGACGGGATGGTCTTGAAGTACCAAATATGCGATACGGGAGCGGCAAGTTCGATAGTACCCATACGTTCACGACGTACTTTTGCACGGGTTACTTCAACGCCACAACGTTCACAAACTTTACCCTTATAACGAATACGTTTGTACTTTCCGCAATGACATTCCCAGTCCTTTTGAGGTCCAAAAATGCGTTCGCAGAAAAGTGCTACCTGTTCAGGTTTTAAAGTTCTGTAGTTGATAGTCTCAGGTTTTGTTACCTCACCATGAGACCAACTTCTAATTTGTTCGGGAGACGCAAGTCCTATTTTTATGGATTCAAATTCAATTTCTGCCATTATATTGCCCCTCCTTAATTATTGTTCGTAAGACTCGTCTTGTGAGTCTTGGCTTTGTTCTTCAATTGCTTCGCCATTTTCGTCTTCAAGGCTGTATCCATCTAAACCGTCAACAACTGTTTCTTCTTGGAATTCGGTCGGCTCAGGTATTGCAGGTGTGCCAAAGCCCAAATCGTCATCATCATCAAATGACTGTTTCAAGTCAATTTCTTCATCGAACTTATCAAGCACTTTAACATCAAGTCCTAAAGACTGTAATTCCTTAATAAGAACCTTAAATGATTCAGGAACACCAGGTTTTGGAATATTTTGTCCCTTAACGATAGATTCATAAGTCTTAACACGGCCAACAACATCGTCCGACTTAACAGTCAAGATTTCTTGCAAGGTGTAAGCTGCGCCGTATGCTTCAAGTGCCCAAACTTCCATTTCACCGAAACGCTGACCACCGAACTGTGCTTTACCGCCGAGTGGCTGTTGTGTAACGAGTGAGTACGGACCTGTTGAACGGGCGTGAATCTTATCGTCAACCAAGTGGTGAAGTTTAAGATAATACATATAACCAACGGTTACAGGGTTATCAAACGGTTCACCTGTACGACCGTCATAAAGTTGAGTTTTTGCATCCTGTGTAAGTGGGATACGTGAGAAGTCAAGGCTTGCAGAGTTCTTATATTCGTAATCGTCCGCCTTAGTCTTTTCTTCTGCTAATTTAAAGCAGTTTCTGATATCTTCTTCGTGCGCACCGTCAAATACAGGTGTGCAGATATGCCAGCCAAGTGCTTTAGCGGCATAACCTAAGTGTACTTCAAGCACCTGACCGATATTCATACGGGAAGGAACGCCCAAAGGATTAAGAACGATATCAAGCGGTGTACCGTCTGGTAAGAACGGCATATCTTCGCTTGGCAAAATACGGGATACAACACCCTTATTACCGTGACGGCCCGCCATCTTATCACCAACAGAAATCTTACGTTTCTGAGCGATATAACAACGAACAACAACGTTTACACCAGGGCTAAGTTCAGAAGAATTTTCCCTTGTAAACACCTTAACGTCAACAATTGTGCCGTATTCACCATGTGGAACACGTAATGAAGTATCACGAACTTCGCGTGCTTTTTCACCGAAAATTGCGCGCAAAAGTCTTTCTTCAGCGGTGAGTTCGGTTTCACCCTTAGGTGTAACTTTACCTACAAGAATATCACCTGCGGTAACTTCAGCGCCGATACGGATAATACCACGTTCATCCA
>JAZROC010000057.1:0-2382 GCA_045648525.1 Clostridia bacterium | reverse complement strand
TTTTAAATTCCCATTTAAGTTATATCTTCCCAAAAATACAGATAAGCCATTACCTGCATTTATCTACGTTGCCCACGAAAACGTTGAAAACAATATGGTATTTAAGGAAGACGGTAATATGCGCTGGGAGCCTGAAGACACAGACCTCCCCTTAAAATACGTTACTGACAGAGGCTACGCTATCGCTGTTATGCCAACAAGAGAAATTTACCGCGAGTGGAACACATATTCAAATTATCAGGTTGGTGTTTTTAAGGAAGTAAATGCCTATAGAGATGAACACTCATGGGCATCAATCTCCGCTTGGGCATGGGGCGTAAGCAGAGTGCTTGATTACCTTGAAACAGAGCCTTTGGTTGACGAAACACGCGTTGCCACAACAGGTCATTCACGTAGCGGTAAGGCGGCTTTATGGGCTGCGGCAACGGATGAAAGAATCTTCCTTGGCGTACCTAATAACTCTGGTTGTTGCGGTGCCGCCATTTTAAGAGGCAAGAAGGGCGAACACGCAAAGAATATAAATATTTCTGACTGGTTCTGCCCCAAATTCAAGGAATATAACGATTGCGAAGGTCTGCTTCCCATGGATCAGCATTACGTTTTATCTCTTGTTGCACCGAGAAACCTTTACGTTTGTGACTCTATTCTTGACGAGTGGGCTGACCCTGATGCTGAACTTCTTGCTTGCAAGCTCGCTTCTCCCGTATGGGAACTTTATAATAAAAAAGGTCTTGTAATGGATGACGAAACTCCCGTTTTAAACAAGGTTTATCAGGATGGCAACATCGCCTTCCACGTAAAGACAGGCGACCATAGCCAGACGATGTTTGACTGGGAAAACGTCCTTGATTATTTTGATAAGATTAAATAAAAGGAAAAATTTATGCCATATTTTAAAGTTTCTACAAACAAATCACCTATAACCTATATAGTCGGTGAAGAAATGACCTTTGATATCACCATAAGAAACCACAAAGAAGGTTTTAATGAATGTCGCAGATTTAAGTGGGAATTTCTTCAGGACGACGGCAAGCGTTTGAGTGGCGAAGATTCCATTCTTTCGGGAAAGTCACATATTTTCTTAAAAACGTCCCTTGACCGCCCCGGCTTTGTGCATCTTATTCTTACGGCACTAAATCCCGACGGAAGCGTTGATAACAGTATTGACACCATCCACGCAGGCGCAGGCGCAGATATCGAAAAAATCGGGTATCACGGCAATGTTCCCGACGATTTCGATGAATATTGGGGTAAAATTGAAAAAATGATTGAAGACTTTACTCCTGAAATCGTTATGAAAGTTCCATATCAGAAAGACGTGCCCGACTACTGCGATTGCTATGACGTTAAAATTTCAACTCCCGTAGGATGCGTTGCATCAGGTTATCTTTCAATACCTAAAGAAGACGGAGCATACCCCATTGAAATTTCATTTATGGGATACGGCATTAATGGCGCAATCGCAAGCTTTGGAAAAAGCAGTATTCGTTTATGCGTTAATGCTTTAGGCATCGAAAACGGCCTTACACGCGAGGAAATTTTGCAAAAACACCCTGAGCTTAATTACTACGGTTTTGATAAAACAGAAAATGAAAAGCCTGAAACTACTTTCTGGCAAAATATGATGATTCGTAATCTTTGTGCTGCTAAATGGGCAAAAACATTGGAAAAATGGGATAAGAAAAACCTTATTTCAGTTGGTGGTTCTCAAGGTGCTCTTCAGGCAACAACCGTTGCGGCACACGATAAAGACGTAACCTATCTTGACATTTTTATCCCGTGGTTTTGCGACCTTAACGCTGAAAATAACGGCTACATAAAGGGTTGGCGCCCTGAAGCGCAGGCGGGACTTGAATATTTCGACACCGTTATGCAAGGAAAAAGGGTTAAATGTCCCGTAAATATTTTCGCCTGTCTTGGCGACGAGATTTGTCAGCCCGCTTCAATAATGAGCCTTTATAACAGTATAAAAGCACCGAAAAAATTGCGTTTTCTGCAAAGTGGCAACCATGGTTACAGACCTTATGAATGGGAAGAATTTTATCTCTACCCCGATTTTGAGGTTTCGGGAAGATATAAACACTATAAAGGCAATGAATACGAAGTTCTTTTCATTGCAAAGGATTCTGAAACGCTTGAAGATACCGTCATTTACAAGGATGATAACGGCAAAATATGGTCCCGCCCCAAACATATGTGGGAAGATTACGTTATTTACGAAAACAAAATGATGAAAAGGTTTGAAAAGGTATAATAAAAAGACTGAACCGCTCCGTTAAAAACGGACAATGACAAAAAAGACCTCCTATGGTAGAATGAAAGAAACTACCGTAGGAGGATTTTTTATGCCAAGAGAATACAGACGAATGTTAGACTATGAAG
>JAZROC010000056.1:0-2734 GCA_045648525.1 Clostridia bacterium | reverse complement strand
CTTTTATGATATTGCTGACGGAAAAGTAAGGTACGACGGCATCAATATTAATAAAATCAAAAAGTCTGATTTAAGACGCTCTTTGGGCATTGTATTACAGGATACAAATCTTTTTACGGGTACCGTAATGGAAAACATCAGATATGGTAACCTTGATGCAACTGACGAAGAATGTATCAATGCTGCAATTCTTGCAGGTGCAGATGATTTTATCACAAGACTTCCTGAAGGTTACGATACTATGCTTTCTAACAACGGTTCAAACCTTTCACAAGGACAAAGGCAATTAATTGCAATAGCACGTGCCGCCGTTGCTGACCCACCTGTTATGATTTTAGATGAAGCAACATCTTCAATCGATACAAGAACAGAAGCTATCGTTCAAAAAGGTATGGACAAATTAATGGAAGGAAGAACTGTATTTGTTATTGCACACAGACTTTCTACCGTTATGAATTCAGATATAATTATGGTTCTTGATAACGGAAGAATTATCGAACGCGGAAACCACAATGAACTTATTGAACAAAAAGGTACTTACTATCAGCTTTACACCGGAGCATTTGAATTAGAATAAAAAAACAGCAGGCATAAAAAATGTCTGCTGTATTTTTTTATTGATTAACTGCAGTTTCGTTTTTAAAAACTAATTGCGGTTTTTCTTTTTTTGCAACTGACTCTTCGGTAATAATGCACTTAACAACATCTTTCATTGATGGTATTTCATACATTATATTCATCATAATGCCTTCGATAACTGACCTTAAGCCACGCGCACCAGTTTTTAATTCTATTGCCTTTCTAGCAATGGCTCGCAATGCACCGTCAGTAAACTCCAAATCAACTTTATCCATTTTCAAAAGTTCTGTATATTGTTTGGTTAAAGCATTTTTAGGTGTTTTTAGAATGTCCACCAACATTTCTTCATCAAGATTGCGCAAAGTAACAGTCATTGCTAATCTACCAATTAGTTCAGGTATAAGACCGAATTTCTGTAAATCGTGAGGTGTTACTGATTCAAAAATTTCTCCAACATCTTCTGTTGTTGCTACAGGGTTAAATTCAGAACCAAAACCAACCGTTTTCTTTCCAACACGACGCTGAATAATTTTATCCAAACCATCAAAAGCACCGCCGCATATAAAGAGGATATTGGTTGTATCAATCTGAATAAAATCCTGATGAGGATGCTTTCTTCCGCCATTTGGTGGAACGTTAGAAACAGTTCCTTCGAGGATTTTCAAAAGTGACTGCTGTACACCTTCGCCCGAAACATCTCTTGTAATTGATGGATTTTCGCTTCTTCTTGCAATTTTATCTATTTCATCAATATAAATAATACCACGTTCTGCTTTTTGCACATCATAATCCGCAGCTTGAATAAGTCTTAAAAGAATGTTTTCAACATCATCGCCAACATATCCGGCTTCGGTAATTGTTGTTGCATCGGCTATTGCAAAAGGAACATCTAATATTTTGGCAAGTGATTGCGCAAGATACGTTTTGCCGGTTCCTGTGGGACCTATAAGAAGAATATTACTTTTTTGAATGTCAACGCCCAGAGAAGCATCGCTACTTAAGGCATTGATTCGTTTATAATGGTTATAAACGCCAACAGAAAGAGCAATCTTTGCATCTTCCTGACCAATAACGTACTGGTCAAGAACTTCTTTTATCTGTTGTGGTTTTAATAGATTATCAATATTAGCGATAGCTTTTGCGTGTCTGCTATCTTCTAAAGAATTATAGCAATCGCGAATGCAATCTTCACAAATAAAAACTCCATATTGGCTTGAAACGTAAGCAATATCTTTTTTTACCTGCTTCTTATTGCAAAACACACATCTTATTTCTTCCATATAGTCTCCTTATTGCCTTTTTGAATATATGACGTCAACAATACCGTAATCCAATGCTTCTTGAGCGGTCATATAATGATCACGTTCGCAATCTGCTTCAAGCTGTTCAAAGCTCTTGCCTGTGTTGTCAGCAAGAATTTTATTAAGCTTATTCTTACATTTCAACAAATGTTCAGCGTGAATAAGAACGTCTGTTGCCTGACCCTGTGCTCCACCTAAAGCCTGATGAATCATAATTTCACTATTAGGTAACGCTATACGTTTTCCTTTTTCGCCAGATGAAAGTAGAACTGCAGCCATAGATGCAGCCATACCAATGCAGATTGTTGATACTTGAGGCTTGATATACTGTATTGTGTCATAAATAGCCATACCGGCAGTAACTGAACCGCCGGGGCTGTTTATATAAAGCATAATGTCCTTTTCCATATCTTCAGCCTCTAGAAAAAGAAGCTGTGCAACAATGGTATTTGCCATTTCATCATTAATTTCGCCGCTTAAGAAAATTATGCGGTCTTTAAGCAAACGGGAATAAATGTCATATGACCTTTCCCCTCTGCCGTCCTGTTCAATAACGTAAGGAATAACAGGCATTATACGTCCTCCAATTAATTAAGCTTCTTCAGCCTTTTTTGTTGATTTTTTTGCAGCAGGCTTCTTTTCGCCATCTTCTGCTTTCTTGGTTGTCTTTTTTGTTGTCTTCTTTTCAGCTGTTTCTTCGCCGTCTTCTGCCTTCTTTGCAGCTTTCTTGGCAGCCTTCTTAGCAGGATTCTTTTCTTTAAGAAGAGCAAGAGTCTTGTTCATAACAGCAACTTCCTTGAAATATTCTTTCTGGTCGTCTGTTACGTTCTTAACGAAATCTTCAGCGTTTGCGC
>JAZROC010000055.1:0-8485 GCA_045648525.1 Clostridia bacterium | reverse complement strand
AAAGGCTATGCAAAAAGAACTTCGCCTACTAATCTTGGCTTTGCGCTTTTAAACGTGCCCTGCGGTCTAAAAACAGGCGCATACTCACCGTCTTATTGCATTTATAACTTAAAGAAGCAGATAAATGCAATAAAAAATCTTGATACGTTCAAAGGTCATTTGTATAACTGGTACGATATTTCACAAAAAAAGCCTTTAAATGATTACGTTTCTGCCGTTGATAGCGGTAACTATTGCGCTTCACTTATAACACTTAAGGGCAGTCTTGCACTTTTAAGAAGCACTTTTATTTTAGGCAAAACCCAGTGCAGCGGAATAGGCGATATGCTATACTCATATCTTGATTCGCTAAATGATGATTTTAAAAAATATCTTGAAGAATATGCCAATGATTTTTATAATCTTTCAGGCAAAAAAGCGGCAAAGCGCGCGCAGGAATTTTTAAATGACGGAATTATATCTACCATTGAAGGTATTGAATTTGTTCAGACTTTAATAAAACATTGGCTTGATGATTATAACGGCTTAAGCTTTTCCAAAGGAATTTTTGAAAAAATAGATGAAACTGAAGAGTTTAATTTTCGCCCGCTTAAAGAGTTTTTAAATACTTTTCCCAAATCCGTTGACGAAATTTTAAGCATCAATGATTTTGATTGCCGCCTTGAAGAGCTTGTCTGGTCGTTGGGCAAAGAAAGATACGTTAAACTTTTAAAAGAGGTGCGCAATGAATTTAGGCGCATTTACAATTACGCATATACCTTATCGTGTCAGATAAATGAAATTGAAAAATATATAGACGATTTCCTTGAAAACGCTGATTTTAAAAGTCTGTATAATCCCAAAAAGAAGCTTCTTGCCATTGGTATGGATAAAAAGGGAAGAAGCATAAACTGCTACGATATGCTTATTTCCGAAGCAAGACTTACAAGCTTTATCGCCATCGCTTTAGGCAAAATTCCTGCTGAACATTGGTTTAACTTATCCCGTCCTTTTACGCGAGTTATGGAAACGCCTTTGTGCCTTTCCTGGAGCGGTACGATGTTTGAATATCTTATGCCTGATATATTCATAAAGCCAACTGAAAATTCAATGCTTTCAACGTCAAATAGAATAGCCGTAAAAGCGCAGATTGATTTTTCGGGTAAAAACGGTCTGTGGGGAATTTCCGAATCGGCTTTTAAAGAATTTGACCTTTCGCGCGAGTATAAATACAAGGCATTGGGTGTGCCGAAAATTAAAATTTCGGCAGAAAAAAGCGAAAAAGTCTTTTCACCTTATTCCACGTTGCTTGCCTTTGACTATGCACCAAGGGAGTGTATGGATAATGTTGTCCGCTTTGTTGAAAACGGCTGTGCAGGAGTTTTTGGTATGTTTGAGGCATTTGACACCAAGCGCAACGGCATTGTTTATTCTCATATGGCACACCATTCAGGTATGGGACTTACCGCACTTATCAATTTTTTATATGACGGCGCAATCCGTAAAATGTTTTTGTCAAACAGTTTTATAACTGCGGCAAAGGTGTTGCTTGAAGAAAAAATGCCTTTAGGGGTGCTTCCGAGAAAAGAGCTGAAGGAAACAGAGCAGACTGAAATTTATCAGGATACGTCTTTCCAACGTGAATTTATGATGCCCGACAAACAAAGCACTGAAACTCTTGTGCTTTCAGGTGACGAAATGCGTATAGAAGTAACTTCCAAGGGCGAAATGATGCTTTTCAAAGGCAATATTTTCATCGGTGAAGCCTTTTTATATCTGAAAGGCGAAAAAACAAACAGCATTTCTTACTTGCCGGTAAAAGAGGACGGCGCAAAATTTAAAACGGTATTTTATCCGGAAAAAGCGGAGTTTTTGTATTCTGATGGTCAGTTAACCGCAAAAGCGGAAATATTTGTTCTTGAAAATTCAAAAGAGTTTTTATGGCGAATAAAAGTTAAAAATGAAACGGATAAACTTACCGATAAAAAGGTTATTTTAGTTATAAAGCCTGCACTGTGCGATTATCAGGGATATTGGGCACACCCTTATTTTAACGGTTTGTTTATTGAAAGTGAAATCAATGACAATGTGCTTTCTGTTACCAACAGAAAAACTGAACAAAAAATTCATCTTTGCCCGTTGTGTGAAGGACAAATAACCTTTGAAACAGATGCTCTGAACGTATTAGGCAGGGGCAACGACTTTTCAAGACCGCTTTTGAATTTTGATAAAGCAAAAAAATATCCAATTACACCGTTAATGTGTTGCGGTGCAGAGGTTGTCCTTGATAATAATGACGAAATTGCCGTTGATTTTCTTCTTTCTGAAAATCCCACGTTGCTGAAAAACAAAGCGGCAGTAAATCTCGCGGCAGAAAATGCAAAAAATTCAGCCAATGCAGATATTTCGGCATTTTCATTAAAAAAAGAAGAGTGGTTGCTTGCTTTAAAGATTGCAGCATTGAAAAATTCAGGATATCGCCTTGAAAAAGGCATAGCCGATGCAAATACTTTATGGCAATATGGCATATCTGATTCAATACCGCTTATGACAGTTGCTTTGTCGCGGGATTTTTCAAAGGATAAGTTGAAATACGTTTTAAAAAGCGCCGACCATCTTATGTCTAAGGGCTTTCTGATGCAGGTGCTTATTATCGAAGATACTATCGGTGACTACCTTGACGGCAACTTCAATTATACTGACAGGGAAATACGGTCACTTATTTCAAAGGACAAAATTTATCATATAAAAAGAAACGGTCTTTCAGATGACAAATTGCGGGAAATTATCGCTTTAAGCTTCATCAAAATTGATGTTGAAGGCGATATAAATGAACAACTTAAAAAAGTGCGGCCTTATATTATCACCGAGCAGGTAAAATCAGGCGAAAACAAATATCCCGCAAGCAAAAATGAGGATTTTGAAGGCGAGTTTGACAATGGTTTCGGTAAATTCATAAATGGCGGAAAAGAATATTTTATCTACCAGAAAACTCCTATGCCGTGGTCAAACGTAATCAGTAATGAAAATTTCGGTACGCTTATTACGGAAAACGGCGGCGGCTACACGTGGCAAGGAAATTCTGCATTAAACAAACTTTCACCGTGGTATAATGATGCCGTAACAAATCCTTTGGGTGAAGCACTTTATTTAAGAGATGATAAAATAAACCGCTTCTGGTCAATTACCCGCGACCCTATTGATATGGGTGATGAGCACAGCGCTGTTTTCGGTAAAGGCTATGGCATTTTCAGATATAACGGCTTTGGTATGAATCAGAAGCAAACGGTTTTCGTTCACAAAACGAAAGCCATAAAAATAATAAAAGTCGATATTGAAAACGTCCGCGATATTACGGCTTACTTTTTTATCAAACCCCTTATGGGTGAAAAACTTTTTGATGCCTATAAGTATATTGAAATTCTTGAAATTGACGGTATGCTATGTGCAAAACGCAATAATGAATATATGTTCATATATGCAAAAGATAGTGAATACTGTGACAAAGAAGAATCCTTCTTTGGTAACGGTGGTTTAAGGAATCCTGATGCTCTGCGCACGGGCGAGTTTATAAAAACTGACTACGGAAAACAACTTCTTGCTCTTAAAACCAAGGCGAAGGAAAGTTTCTGCATTTTTATAGGCTATGCCAAAAATGAAGAAGAATTGAGAAGTATAAAAAATGAACTTGATAATGCTGACGTGGAACAGTGGCTTGATGACGTAAAGAATCATTGGGATGAGCTTTTGGGCAGAGTTCAGATAAAAACTCCCGACAGAAAGCTTGATATTCTTTTTAATAACTGGCTTTATTATCAAAGTGTATCATCACGTTTTCAGGCAAGATGCGGTTTCTATCAGGCGGGCGGCGCGTGGGGATTCAGGGATCAGTTGCAAGATTGCCTTGCAATGATTATTTCCGAGCCCGAAAAAGTAAGAAAGCATATTCTGCTATGTGCCGCACATCAGTTTAAGGAGGGCGACGTTCAACACTGGTGGCATGAACCGTTTTCAGGTGTGCGAACGCGTGTCAGTGACGACCTTTTGTTCCTGCCTTACGTTGCAAGTCAATACGCAAAAATGACGGGTGATACGGGAATTTTTAACGAGGAAGTTTTCTTTCTTGAAGGTCATTCCCTTGCCGACAGAGACGACCTTTATGAAAATGCGTGGCAATCAGAAGAAAAAGCAACTCTTTATGAACATTGTCTTCGTGCAATAAAACTTGCAATCTCCCGTAGCGGTCAACACGGGTTGCCGTTAATTTTAGGCGGTGACTGGAATGACGGTATGAATAATCTGGGCAAAAAAGGTAAGGGCGAAAGCGTGTGGTTAGGTTGGTTTCTTTATGCAGTAATAAGCGATTTTCTTCCATTTGCAAAAAATGATAAAGAATTTTTAACCAACCACGCAAAAAAACTTTATAATGCACTTAATACTGTGTGTTGGGACGGCAAATGGTATTTGCGTGCCTTTGACGATAATAACAGAAAAATAGGAAGTCATTTAAGCGAATGTGCACAAATTGATGCAATTTCTCAAGCGTGGTCGGTACTTTCGGGCGCAGGCAAAATGAGTGAAAAGGCAATGGAGAGTGTCGAAAAAAATCTTGTTGATTACCAAAGTGGCATTATAAAACTTCTCACACCGCCGTTTTTCAAGGAATACGGTGCAGGTTATATAGGTGATTATATTCCGGGTGTCAGGGAAAACGGAGGTCAATATACTCACGGTGCGTTATGGGTTGCAAGGGCATTTCTTGAAATGGGTAAAAGCGAAAAGGGTTTTGAAATTTTAGATATGATAAATCCCATAAGTCACAGCTATAATAAAAACTCTGCAACGCGATATAAACTTGAACCTTATTCCGTAGCCGCAGATATCTATTCAAATGAAGAAAACAACGGTCGCGGTGGCTGGAGCTGGTACACCGCCTCGTCGGCACTATATTTTAATACGGTTCTTTTCGGGCTTCTGGGTATAGATATTGAGAATGAAAAAGTAACGGTTTCACCTCATATTCCGTCGTCGTGGCGCGAGTTTTTCGTAAAAATTGATACTCCGAGATATAAGTACGATATTAAGGTGCTTAATCCGTCTGCACGAAGTGACGGTGCCGAAAATGTAACGGAAATCAAAAAAGATAATTTAACTGAAATACGTGTTGTTATGTAAAAGGAGAGCGAACAGCTCTCTTTTTATTGACTTTTTTTTAATTTACAAATATAATAAAAACATAATATATTAAAGGATTTTATTATGAACACACAATTTTTGCCCGTTACAATAGAAGAATGTCATAATCGCGGATGGGACAGACCTGATTTTGTTTACGTCACAGGTGACGCTTACGTTGACCATCCCAGTTTTGGTCCGGCCATAATTTCAAGGGTTCTGGAGAAAAACGGCTATAAAATAGCCATTCTGCCCCAACCGGATTGGAAGAATATTAACGAATTTAAACGCTTTGGCAGACCAAAGTATGGATTTTTGGTGTCATCGGGCAACATTGACCCTATGGTTAATCACTATACTGCCGCCCACAAAAGAAGAAGCACCGACGCTTATTCACCGGGTGGCAAAACAGGCATGCGTCCTGACAGGGCAGATATCGTTTATTGTAACTGTATTCGTCAGGCATATAAAAATATGCCCATTATAATTGGCGGTGTAGAAGCAAGCTTAAGGCGCTTTGCCCACTATGATTGCTGGGATAATAAAGTCCGCGCATCAATTCTCATTGACAGCGGTGCCGACCTGCTTTTATACGGTATGGGCGAAAAAAGCATCGTTGAAGTTGCCGATGCGCTTTCTTCGGGCATTGATATTAAAGACGTAACTTATATTAAGGGTTCGGCATATCTTACCGAAACACCTGAAAACGTTTATAACGGCAAAATTATTGAAAGCTTTGAAGAAGTAAAAAATGATAAAGATGCATACTCAAGAGCGTTTATGGCGCAGTATAATGAGCAGAACCACTCTTCAGGTAAAACGCTTATTCAGAAACATGGAAGAAGTTACGTTGCCGTTAATCCACCCTCCGACCCGTTAACTGAAAGTGAAATGGATGACGTTTATGCTTTGCCTTATACAAGGCTACCTCATCCTATGTATGATAAAGAGGGCGGTATTCCCGCAATTAAGGAAATTGAATTTTCAATAACTGCAAACCGCGGTTGTGCAGGTGCTTGTTCTTTTTGCGCAATTACTTTCCATCAGGGCAGAGTTTTGCAGTCAAGAAGTGAAAAATCAATTATTGAAGAAGCAAAACTTTTAACCACCTTAAAAGGATTTAAAGGATATATTCACGATATCGGCGGACCTACTGCAAACTTCTACGGTCACGGCTGTAAAAAACAAAAGGAATCAGGTGCGTGCAAGGAAAGGCAATGCTTGTATCCTGACATTTGTCCTCAGTTTAAGCCTGATCATTCAAGATATATTAAACTTTTGAAAAATTTGCGTGAGCTTCCAAAGGTTAAAAAAGTGTTTATTCGTTCAGGCTTGCGCTTTGATTGTATGCTGGCAGATAAACGTTTTGGGAAGGAATTTTTAAAAGAACTCTGCACACATCACGTTTCAGGTCAGTTAAAGGTCGCGCCCGAGCATATTTCCGACAAAGTTTTAAAATATATGGGTAAGCCAGGAGAAAAGGTCTATAACGAATTTTCTCAAAAATACAAGGAAATGAACGTACGGATAAATAAAGAGCAGTATCTTGTGCCGTATCTGATTTCAGGTCACCCCGGCAGCGATTTAAAGGAAGCCGTAAAACTTGCCGAATATCTTCATAAACATAAAATAAATCCTGAACAGGTGCAGGAGTTTTATCCCACACCGGGCACACTTTCAACCTGTATGTTCTATACTGAAAAAGACCCGCGCACAGGCGAAAAGCTCTACGTTGCCAAGGATATCAAAGAAAAAATAATGCAAAGGGCGTTGTTGCAATATAAAAAGCCCGAAAATTATGAAATAGTCAAAAAAGCACTTTTGCAGGCGGGCAGGCAGGATTTAATCGGTTTTACTGCAAACTGTCTTATCAAACCCCGCGTAATTAAAAACGACTTTACCAAAAGGAGAAAGAAATGAAAGAATATAAATCAGGCTTTTGCGTTTTATGCGGAAGACCCAACGTAGGCAAATCCACGTTAATGAATCATTTTGTAGGGCAGAAGGTTGCTATAGTTTCACCCAAAGCACAAACAACGCGCAACTGTATCCGCGGTATCGTAACCGAGGAGGATTGCCAGATAGTTTTTCTTGATACACCCGGCATACACAAGCCAAAATGCAAGCTTAATGAGTTTATGGTAAAAACGCAAAAGGAAGCGGCAATCGGTGCTGATTTTACCTGCGTTATGCTTGATATTACTCAGGAAATCGGTTCAACTGACGAGCATATTATTGAAGAATATGCTTCTTCGGGCACACCCTGCGCCATTGTTTTAAATAAAATTGACTGTGTTGAAAAGGAAACGGTGCTTTCATATTTAACAAAACTTGCAAAGTATAACGTTATGATTATTCCTGTTTCAGCAGAAACGGGTGAGGGCACAGACGAACTTTTAAAGGTTATAAAAGAACATCTTCCCGAAGGTCCTCAATATTTCCCTGAAGATATGGTCTGCGATTTTCCCGAACGGTTTTTGGCATCTGAAATTATCAGGGAAAAGGCACTTTTGAATCTTAATGATGAAATTCCTCACGGCATTGGTGTTTCCATTGAAGCTATGCAGGAGCAGTATAACGGCAATATCCGAATTACTGCCGATATCATTTGTGAAAGAGATTCACACAAAGGCATCATTATCGGTAAAAAAGGCGCAATGATTAAGAAAATCGGCACAGAAGCAAGGGAAGAACTGGAAGCACTTCTTGATGCCAAAGTGTATATTGAACTGTTTGTAAAAGTCCGCGATAATTGGCGCAACTCAAATAATGCATTAAAGGATTTAGGATACACGGAATAAAAAAATGAAAATCACCCAAAATAACAAAGGGTGATTTTTATGGATGACAGAATTGACAGAGCTTTAATGAAAATGTTCTTAAAAACAGGCGATCCGTATTATTATACGGCACGTGGCATTTTAAGGGAAAGGGATAAAAATGGGGGAGCAGGTAAAAATTCAGGCGATAGTCCTTAAAAAAGTTGATTTTAAGGATAACGACCGTATTTTAACGCTTTTTTCACCGCAAAAAGGCAAAGTTACAGTTTCCGTTAAAGGTGTAAAAAAGCAAAATTCCAAGCTCCGTGCAGGAAGTGAAATTTTCGCTTTCGGCACTTACATATTAAATGAAACCCGTGGCAGATATACGGTAACGGGTTATGATTCCGTTGACTCTTTTCACGAGCTTCGCGATGATTTTGACCGTCTTTCCTTTTCCGTAATGCTTTTGAAAATCTGTGAGAAAGCTATCTCTGAAAACGAAGGCGATATTGAACTTTTTTCTCTTTTAATTGAAAGCCTTCATAAATTGCGTGAGGACATTCCTTTAG
>JAZROC010000054.1:0-5509 GCA_045648525.1 Clostridia bacterium | reverse complement strand
AGTAGCAACTCCTTGGCCCACAGAACGACATGGCTACGATCCGACTTTTAAGAAAATCGCTTGGCATAACTGATCACAGCACGAAAAAATCTTGAAACTGCGGGTTGTAAGCGATATAAAGCATCGGTCATTTACCGTTTTGTAAACTCTCTCTGCTTTAATCACTTACGCCCCTGATTTTCAAACTTTTTCGCACTGTGAAGATAACAAAATCAAAAAAAGCAAAAGCACTTCGCGAACGAAGTGCTTACTTTTTTACCCCAATACTTTTTTTGCAATTTCTTTTATTTCCATTGCGTTTGTAACAAGATAGTCGGCATCCTTTAATTCTTCCTTGCTTCCGTAGCCCCAGAGCACGCCTATTGAAGTAATATTATTGTGCTTTGCGCCCTCTATATCGTCGCTTCTGTCACCAACCATTATCGCCTGCGCACCTGTTTCATTTAAAATCTGCTCAATGAGAACACCTTTGCCGGGATATTTACCGTGCATTTGTGCACCTGTCAGGGAAGTAAAGTACTTATCAATTTTAAAATACTCAAGAACGGTCTTTACCATTTTTAAAGGCTTTGCAGAGCAAATGCGCACTTCACAACCCATATCGGTAAGCTCTTTCAATAACTTTTCAATATCGGGGTATAGGTAATTTTCATAAATACCCGTAACAGTATAATATTCGCGGTAGACGTCGATTATATGTTCTGCTTCTTCAAAAGAAACGTTCCATAACCTGCTTAATGATTGTGCAAAGGGAGGTCCGATGCAGGAACGCTTTTCTTCAAGAGTTAGTTTGCGAAGATTTAATTTATCCTGCGCATAAGTTATTCCGTTTATAATTCCTTGTCCCGAATCTGAAATTGTACCGTCCAAATCAAAAAATACTATCTTTTTCATATTAAACCTCATACTATTTTGGTATATTATACCACCAAAACGGAGTAAAAACAACTGTTAAAAAATATTTTTCAAAAAAAATGTCAAAAGTATTTGACAGTTTCGTGGTTTATTTGTTATAATTGCCACGTGAATATGAGAAATGACTCTCGTGTTATATCACACTGAGGGGAGGGATATAGATGTCAGAAATTCATGTTGGTGAAAATGAATCCTTAGAAAATGCGCTTAAGCGTTTCAAGCGTAAATGTGCTCGTGCTGGCGTTCTTGCTGAGGTTCGTAAGAGAGAACACTATGAAAAGCCCAGTGTTAAGAGAAAGAAGAAGGCTGAGGCTGCAAGAAAGAGAAAGTATTAATTCTCTTTTCAAAAATTGATTTTGAAAAGTAACCGATGGTATTTGCCGTCGGTTATTTTTTATATTTTCGCTTCATATTTTTATATGAGGTGTTTTTTATTGAAAAGAAATCTGATATATGGCAGTGGTCTTGCGCCTGAAAGTGTAGGCTTATTGAAAATTTCCATATGGGAGGACGATTTTATTATAATTGAAAATCATTCGGGCATAGCGGATATGAAAAGTGAATGTGTAAAAATTTATTGGGGAAAACGTATTTTAGCTGTTTTTGGTGAAAATTTATCAATAAAAGAGCTTGACGGATGCATTTTAAAAATAAAAGGTAAAATTTTTAAGACAGAATATTTGACCTGAAAGGATAATTATGATAAAATTATTATATGGCAGTTTATATTCTTACGAAAGATTACGTTTTACAGGACTCAATACACAAAACATTCTTAACGCGGCAACGGCAAACGGTATTTTGATAAAAAATGCAGTGCGCGTTGATTATGCTGTAATGGAAGCCGACGTTTTAAGGCATCACGTAAAAAAACTTAAAAAGCTGATAGGCGAAAACCGATATAAAATTGAAACCGTAAAAAGAAAAGGTGTTTCCTACAAAATTACTGCAAATAAATCAAGACTGTTTTTGTGGTTGATGCTTTCTGTTTCAACAATAGCTTTGTGTCTTGTGTTTTCAAGAATGTGGTCGGTAAAAGTCGTCGGATATGAAAACGTCGATGCCATAAAAAATATAGTAATTGAAAAAGGTATGCTTACGTGGCGAAAAAAAGCTTCAGAACTTATTGACGAAGTTGAACAAGCCATACTGCAACATAATGATGACGTTTTATGGAATTCGGTTGAAATAAACGGCAGTGTTGTTGAGGTTTATGTAAGAAAAAACACTTCTCCGTCCGTTAAAGAGAATTCAAGCGGAAATATTGTTGCTCAAAAAGATTGTGTTATTCGCAACCTTATAGTAACAAGCGGCACGGCAAAGGCGCAAAATGGGCAGGCGGTATCTGCAGGGCAGGTGTTAATCGAGGCAACGCAGAAGTTTGGCGAAACAACTTTTAGTGTTATGGCTGAAGGTAAAGCGATAGCAAGCGTGTGGTATTACGGCTCTGAAGAAATTCCTGCAGAAAACGTTGTTTTCGTCGAAACGGAAAATTCGGTTGAATTTTACGAAATCAATTTTTTTGGTAAAAAAGTATTTTCCTGCAGTGAAGGGGCTTTTGAAAATTATAACGAAACAAGGCAAAAGATAAATACGTTTTTTCTGCCTTTACGAATAGAGAAAATAAAAAGGCAAGAAACAAAGCCGCAAACAGAAAAAGCAGATAAAGAGCAGGCTATAAATGAGGCTGAAAAGGAAATAATAAACAGGCTGAAGCTTCAGATACCTGCTTCCGCTGAAATTTTTGAAACAAAAACGTCGGTGGAAGAAAAAGACGGTATTATAAAAATAAGCGTTTATATAGAAACAGTTGAAAACGTTGCAATAAGGGGATAATAAATGGAACATCTTGAAATTGAAAATTCGCAGTATATTACTGAACTATTTGGCATTGAGGACAGTAATATACGCATAATTGAAGAAGAATTAGGTGTAACCGTTACGTTAAGGGACGATAAACTTTCGGTTGACAGTCAGGACGATGAAAAAGCAGAAATTGCTTTAAGCGTAATAAAAAGGCTTTTAAATCTTCTTCATAAAAAAGAAAAGATTGATAAAAGACGTATCCGCTATGCAGTTGAACTTGCAAAAGAAGGCAAGGATGAGCTTATTGAAGAAATTATGAGCGACGTGGTTGCCATAACCTATAAGGGCGCACAAATACGTTGCAAAACGTTAGGTCAACAGAAATACGTTCGCGCAATGCAGAAAAACACAGTTGTGTTTGGTGTGGGTCCAGCAGGTACAGGTAAAACTTATCTTGCTATGGCAAATGCCGTTATGGCATTTAAAAATAAAGAAATTTCCAAAATAATTCTTACAAGACCTGCTGTTGAAGCAGGCGAAAAGTTAGGTTTTCTTCCCGGTGACCTTCAGCAGAAGGTTGACCCGTATTTAAGACCTCTGTATGACGCTATCTATGAAATGATGGGTGTTGAGGCTTACCAGAAACTCTGGGAAAGAGGAGTCATAGAGGTTGCGCCTTTAGCCTATATGCGCGGAAGAACTCTCAACGATGCCTATATTATTCTTGACGAAGCGCAGAATACGACTATAGAACAAATGAAAATGTTCCTGACTCGTCTGGGCGAAAACTCAAAAATGGTAATTACAGGTGACCTTACGCAGATAGACCTTCCGCAAGGCAAAACGAGCGGTCTTAAACACGCGATAAGCATTTTGGGCGGTATAGACAAGCTTCAGATATGTCATCTTACCGCAAAAGACGTTGTACGACACGAAATTGTTATGAATATTATTAAAGCCTATGATAAAGGCGCTGAGCAAAAGAGGTAATTGATTATGTCCGAAAGACGCGATAGAAAAAAAGTTCTTGGGCAAAACGCAAGCAAGATGTACAGGGCACAGAAAAGAAAAGCTACGTTGTCGGTGCTTTTTGTACTTTTGACGTATATAGCGGTAGTTGCAATAGTTTGGATGGAAATTATGCCGGACAAGTATTCCGTTACCGTTGGTGAGGCGTCAAGGGAAACGATTATCGCCATTGGTGACGTTGTTGACCCTGTGCAGACACAGCAGCAAAAGCAACTTGCAAGGGATGCCGTTGCTGACGTTTTTGTGGCAGACGATCAGATGACAAATGATATTACTTCGTATTTTTCCAATGTTTTTGAAAATATAAAAACGGCGGCAGAATACGGTTTTGAAACACGTGGCGGTCAGGAAAACGGTGCAGGCGGCTATATTATTCAGTATGATTCTGTCCGTCTTGAAAGTTATGGCAAAAACGAATTGTCATTTATCAAGGATTCAGAGGATATGCTTGGCGACGAAGCAATGAGCAAGGAACAAAAAATCATTGCAATTCTTGATTGTAATCCCGACGATGTTGAAAAGCTTCGGAATCGTTTTGAAAAAAGACTTAAGGATTCTCTTGATAGGGGAATCACGCAGGCTACACTTGAAAGCTCAAAAACCGCACTTATCAATAATATAGAAGACGGCCAAGAAAATGGCGAAATCAAAAAAATTATTTCTGATATTATTGAAGAAAGCTTAACGGCAAATACCGTTGTTGATAAAGATGCAACCGAACAGGCAAGGCTTGTTGCAGAACAAAATGTTCAGCCTGTTACTATCCGCAAAGGCAATCCTATTGTTTCGCAGGATGAAATTGTAACGCAGGCTCATTACGATATGATTTCTGAATTAGGTATGCTTGAGGAAAGCGGTTTTGCATATCCCTTTGTTATCGGTTCAGTCGGTCTTGTTATGGTACTGCTCTTTGTTGCCGTATGGTATATATGGATTTTTGACAAAAAGACAGTTGCTCAGCCAAAGAAAATTCTTCTTTTGTGCATACTTATTCTTGTAAATATCGTTATTGCGCTTCTGCTTAAAAGCGCAGGCTGGGAAAAAATGATGAATGCCGCAATAGGAACTGTACTTATTGCATTGCTTTTCAACGAACAGCTTGCATTCGTTATAAATACTGTAATATCCGTAATTCTTGCGCTGTTTATATCTGATGAAGCAGGTGTGTTCACAACAGATGCTATTGCAATTATGATATCGTCTTTAACAGGCGGTATGGCGGCAATCTACGTTTGTAAAAACGTGCGTGTAAGTCCTACCCGCGCAAAAATGTTGCTTCCGGGTGTTGTTGCAGGCTTCATTGCAATGATAACCTCATTTGCGGTTATGTGGACGGCAGGCAGAGCCCTTACCGCTTGCGGCAAAGCGGCAGTTTACGGTCTTGCAGGCGGTGTGGTTGCGGCACTGTTCTCTTCGGCATCACTTTCTTTCTGGGAAAGTATTTTCGGCTTGCTTACGCAATCAAAACTTCTTGAGCTTTCAAATTCTTCAAGCGATCTTTTAAGAAAGATTAGTCTTGAAATTCCCGGCACGTATCAACATTCAACGATGGTTGCTGAAATGGCTGAAAACGGTGCAAAGGATATTGGCGAAAACCCATTGCTTGCCAAGGTAGGCGCACAGTACCACGATATAGGTAAATTACGTTGCCCTGAATGTTATACTGAAAATCAGACGGCAGAATCAAAAAATTTCCATAGTGCTTTATCGCCTTACGAAAGTGCAAAAATGATTTTTTCACACGTTACCGAAAGTCGGA
>JAZROC010000053.1:0-6650 GCA_045648525.1 Clostridia bacterium | reverse complement strand
AGGCAGAGGTTTTATTGACGAAGCAAAAGAAATAAATTTTGAACATATATTTATACTTCGTAATGGCAGATGGCAGCCTGCTTTCAGACCTATTCACCCCGACAGAAAATTTTCAGGTGTATGCCTTGCCGAAAGTTTTGCAGAAGCTTACGTAAAAAAATATAACGTTGAATTAGGTCTTATCCCCTGCGCTGACGGCGGCACAAGTCTTGAACAATGGAAAGAGGGTTCCCTTTTATACGATAACGCAGTTAACAACGCCCGTCTTGCAATGCGCACGTCAAAAATCGTAGGTATTTTATGGCATCAGGGCGAAGCTGATTGCAAACCTCATCTTATTGAAACCTACAACGAGCGTTTTATGAAAATGATTAGCGCAATGCAGAAAGATTTAGGCATAAACGTTCCCGTTATCGTTGGTGGATTAGGCGACTTTTTAACTTATTTCAGTGACGGTTCTTTGAGAGATTTCATACCGTTAAACGCTGAGCTTGAAAAACTTAAAAACAATGAAAATATCGGTTTTGCTTCAGCAAAGGGTTTGACTTCAAATCCTGACAACCTGCACTTTAATTCTCAATCCCTCTATGAATTTGGTTTAAGATATTTTGACGAGTTTGACAAACTCTATAAATTTGAAGACGAAGAAAATTTGAAAGAAGATACTGAAAGAACGGAGATGGAAAAATTATGAGAGTTATAAAGAGCCACGAAAAGACATTCCCCTATATTGCATATATTCCTGACGAAATAAGTGCTAACCCCGCTGTAATTTTTCATCTTCACGGTGCAGGTGAGCGTGGCTACGGCAACGAGAATTTAGATAAAGTGCTTATTCACGGCTTACCCGCTATTGCAAATGATAAAAACTTAAAAGATACAATTCTTGTAATGCCCCAATGCCCCTCAAACTCATTCTGGGTGGCAAAAATCGAAAGTTTAGGCAAATTTTTTAATGAAATTTTTGAAGAATATTCCATTGACACAACAAGAGTTTACCTTTGCGGTTTAAGTATGGGCGGCTACGGAACCTGGTACACCGCAATGGCATACCCCAATTTATTTACAGCCATTGCCCCTTGTTGCGGTGGCGGTATGGCTTGGAATGCAGGCGCACTTAAAATGCCAATATGGGCTTTCCACGGTGCTGACGACACAGTTGTTTTACCTGAAAACACCCTTGAAATGGCACGTAAGTTAGACGGTGTAAACCCCAACTTCCGTTATACTATTTACGAAAACACCGGACATAATTCCTGGAGTCAGGCATTTACGGAAGACTTATTAAATTGGTTCTATGAACAGAAAAAGCATTAAATTACAAAAATTTTAATATAATCACGAAACTAAAAAGCTTGCTGTGTTACCAGCAAGCTTTTTTACTATTTTTCAAACAAATATCTGAAATAATCAGTTTCAAGCACCATTGAGCAGAATTGAATTTTGTTTCTTACTATGGCTTGTATATTTTTCACGTAGCCATCAGGTATCGTTACGCCTTCCTTTTTAACAAACTTACCTTTGCCTGCATAGTAAGTGCCGTAATCGGTTTTCCAATCATAAGAAGTATTGAAAACCAATGCTTCGGCTTCTGAAAAAACGTCTCTGCCAATAAATAAGCGTGAATCGTATTCTGTGCCGAACAAGTTAGAAAGAGTTGGCAGAATGTCAAAGCTTGATGTGGGTGAATCAACAATTATTGGCTCCATTTTTTCAAGGCAGCCACTCCAGATAATCAGGCGGGAATGGTCGCGTTCAAAAGCCGTTGTTACGTTATAACCGTACAATTCGGAAAGATTAGGCATTTTACCTAATGCGCCTTGCTCATCAAGACCGTATGGGAAATGGTCAGAAGAAATGCATATCACGGTATTATCGGCAATGCCCTTTTCTTCCAGCGCAGTAACCGTCTGCGTTAACGCATCTTCCAAATCAAGATTTGCGGCAAAATAACCTTTTACATCATCAGAATACGGCAGGTGCTCTACCCTCTTCCAATGTCTTGAAGTCATACTGTTGCCTGAACGGGTATATGCGCTGTGTCCGCTTACAGACATATAATAAACGTTAAAGGGTTGTTTATCAATATAAGTAGGAAGCGTGCCTGCAAACATTTCCGCATCACTTTGAGGCCAAACGTTTTTAACGTACTCCTCCATACCGTTGCCGTAGCCCATAAAGCCATCGGAATAACCTAAATTGTTGTGGGTCTTGTGGCGGTCATAGAAGGTGTATGAGTTATTATGAAATGCCTTTCCGTAATAGCCGAGGCGGTCAAGCTGACTTCCTATAGTCATATAGTTATAATGGGTAGCGGTTTTCTTAAATGAAGAGCCGCCTTGCGAAGGCACCATACCAAATATATTCTGATACTCACCGCCCGTTGTGCCTGAACCGTTTGCCTGATAATAATCAGTAAACTGCATTCCCTTTGTTGCCAAACGATATAACGTTGGTGTTAATTCAGGGTCAATAAGTTCAGCCGTAAAGGCTTCTGCCGTTATAAAAATAAGATTTTTTCCTTTGAATAAACCTGTAAAATCATTTTCTTTGTTAGGGGTAAGAGATGCAACGTATTGGTTTAATTTTGCAATTTTGCCGCTTCCGCCCTCAAGATTCAACTGCAACTGGTGATATCCGTACACTTTAGGTGTAGGCGTAGGTGCAGGAGTTTCAGTTAACACTTCATCAGGAGTCGCTTCGGGAGTAGGCGCAGGAGTTTCAGTATGCACGGGATTTGTAACGGTAATTTCAAAATCGTCAGAATCGCCTGAAATGCCTTTTGTAACGTCCATACCAATACCGGTAATCAAACCGAAATTACTTACTGCAGAGGTAAAATTATATTCATTTGTAAACACGGGTAGATAAATACTGTTTGTAAAAATAAGAATAAGGCATAAGCCGTAGCTGTAAACAACGCCTAAACCGCCTGCAATTCTGCAACGGTAGTCTGCATTAAAGTTAATTTTTTTTGCAAAAATCAGAAACAGAATTATGGGCAGAAAATATAAGAGAATTTTAAAAATGCCGTCAAAACTAAAAACAAGAGAAAGGGCTATATCCTGAAAGCCGCCTAAAGCATCTGATGCACCGTAAACAACTGTATTAACGTCATAAAGCACTTTAAACTGGCGGTAAACAAAATACTCAACCAGATATATTATTGCAGGCAATACCCCGCCAATGCAGGTAAGCGTAGTAATAACAATTCTGTTTTTAAACAAGGTTATCAACAAGTACAGAAGCCAGCCGTAAGCAAAAGCAAACAACATAATAAAAACAGTACTTAAGTGGAAAAATCCACCTACTGTAAACACGTGAAAGAGAATTTCATAATAGAAAAACACCAAAGGAAAAAAAGCAACAAACAAAAAAGGTGAATCTTTTAACTTGCATAAAACCTTATTGTTTTGCAAATTTTCTTTAAGTTTGCAGTTACGCAACTTTTCCAAAACGTTTTTAAGCATATAAAACCTCACGCTTTCTAAAAAATAGCATTTTAATTATACACCTTTTAAAACCTTTTGTCAATTTATAGGAAAATTCAAAAAGTCATTGAAACATTATATATTATCCATAGTTCAAATCAAAAGAAGCCCTGACCTCCGTTGGAATTGAAAGAGAATATATAGAATATATTCACAAGAATTGTTTTGGATAAACCAATATTGCTTTTTGAAGCCACTGATGCTTTGTACCAGCAAATCGTTAGTGATGACGATATTCTTGATACCAAAAACCAACTTATTAAGAAATAAAAATATGCAAAGTGCTTTTTAGTTTTTAAAAAATGCTACAACCACGGCACCGGGACCTGCGTGCGTGCCGATAACACTGCCCACAGTTGTATAGCGCACCTTGTCAAGATTCCCCTCCCAGATATAGCGGCTATCTTCGATGTATTTCAGCAAAAGAGCGTCAGAAATTCCACTGTACCCAAGCAAAACAGGTTTGCTGAAATCAATGCCGCCGACTTTTTCAATTTCCTGAACAAGCAAGTTGTTACCCATTTTAGAACCGCGGGCTTTTCCGAGCATACTGATTTCGCCACCAATAACAGAAAGAACGGGTTTAATATTCAAAACTCCGCCTGCAAAGGCAACTGTTTTTGAAATGCGGCCGCCTTTTTTAAGGTATTCAAGCGTATCCACCAAAGCTACCACGACAATCTTTTTCTTTTCTTCTTCAAGCGTTGCCGCAATTTCCGCGGCACTTTTTCCTTCATCAAGAAGTCTGAAGGCAAGCTCTACCAATATACCGCTACCCATTGCCGCACTGGTACTATCAACGATATAAATATTATCATACTCCTGCGCGCCAATGGTTGCGCTTTGATACGTGCCTGAAAATTTTGAAGCAACAGTGATTACAACGGCATTCTCCCCTGCTTCTTTTGCTTTTTGAAATTCTTTTATAAACGCATCGGGCGATGCCTGACTTGTTGTTGGAAGCACGTCACTTTCTATAAGCTTTTCATAAAAAGTTTTGTGGTCGATTGTTACACCGTCAATATATTCCTCTGTGCCAAAGTTCAAAGTAAGCGGAACAATATGTACTCGGCTTTTAAATTCAGGCATTAAATCTGCTGTGGAATCTACAATAATTCTTGTTTTCATAAATTTTGCTCCTTATTTTCGCCATTTTTTGAAACTAAATCTAAACTTTCACTGATAATTGAAAGACTGCGATAAAACGCTACCCTTTCTTCTTCCGTAAGGCCATCGCTAATGGCATCGAGCACACCGTTAATTTTTTCTGCAATCTTTTGACCAACCTCATTGCCTTTGTCAGTCAGAATAAGCGGACTTTTGTATCTTTTTACATTTTTCGTCTGGCAGGTTAAATATCCGTTGCTTTCAAGATAATCAAGAGCGCGGGAAATTGTTGCCTTATCTTCTTCACAACGCTCGCATAGGTCAGTTGCCGTTGCGCCTTTGTTGGTAAAGAGATAGTACAGGCAGGAAACGTGCGCGCTTCTTAAATTGTATTGGGACATTTCCTGATTCTTTATCTTGCGGATATTGCGACTGATTCTGTTAATCAACACAGTAAAGGTTTCAAATCTTTCTTTCATTGGGGCACCTCCTTAACACTTGTTGAAATATCAACAAGTATAGTATAATGACAACTTGTTGAAATGTCAACAAGTTTTTTTGAACGTAATTGCTTTTTTGGAAAAATACTTGGCATTGAATAAATGATATTACCCATTAGTTTATAAAAATATTTACATTAAATAAGCGGTGTGGTATAATACTATGAAGTATTTGCAGGAAAGCCTCGTTCATGAGCAGTAAATATACAAAAACATTAGGTATTGATTTTATAATTTCTCAAATATAAAGGTTTATAAAGGAGAAAGAATGATGTATAGTTATCACGTGCACTCCACTTTCAGTGATGGCAAAAACACTCCCGAAGAAATTGTATTGGCGGCTATAGACAAAGGCTTTATTTCCATCGGTTTTTCTGACCACGGATATACCTTTTATGATTTACGTTACTGTATGAAAGACCAACAGGGTTACATAAACGAAATAAAAAAGCTCAAAGAAAAATATAAAAACCAAATACAAATATATTTAGGTGTTGAAGAAGATGCTTTTAATCCCTTAAACCGCGACGATTTTGATTATATTATTGGTTCTTGCCACTATGGTTTTCGCAACAATAATTATTATCCTATTGATTCAAATTATGACTATTTTAAAAAATGCCTTGAAGCATTCGGCAACGACCATTTAGCGTTTGCTGAATCCTATTATATTAATTTCTGTCAATATATAAAAACGAGAAAGCCTGATATCATCGGTCATTTCGATTTGATAACAAAATTTGATGAAACAGGTGAAGCTTTATTTTTGAATGATAAGGACTATATTGAAATTTCCGAAAAATATATAAAAGAAGCATTAAAAAGCGGTTCGATTTTTGAAATTAACACCGGTGCCATTGCAAGAGGTTTCAGAACAACGGTTTATCCCTTTGAAAACCTGCTCCATATTTTGAAAAAGAATAACGTGCCTATTATTCTTTCTTCTGATAGTCACAGTATTGAAACGCTTGATTTTGGGTTCAAAGAAACAAAAAAATATCTTAAAGATATTGGCTTTGATAAAATAACCGCTTTAGTTGATAACTCATTTAAGGAGTTCAACATATAGGTGATAAATATGAAAATCTACCGCTTTGAAGAATGGATGAATTGTCAAACTAAGTGCAACACTTATTGAGAAAAAATTCAAACAAATCAACAGGTTTGTGATAATAGAGAACCTTTTTGGGTCTGGAGTTAATTAACTCCAGATTCTTTTTTAATGTTGCAGGACTAACTCTTGAAAGGTTTCTACCCTTAGGGTAGAATTCCCGAAGCAAGCCATTCAAATTTTCGTTTGTTCCTTTTTGCCAAGCACAGTATGGGTCGGCAAAATATATAGAACAATTTAACTTCTCTTCAATATTTTTCCAATTGGCAAATTCTGTTCCTCGGTCGCAAGTTATTGTTTTTACTGCTTCGCTTGGAAATTTAGATAGTGCAGATATTATAGCTTCTTCCATTGCATCCGCCGTTTTATTTGGCATCTTAATTGCTATGTAAAAACGTGTTTTGCGCTCAGCAAGCGTGGCAAAACACGTTTTTGATTTAC
>JAZROC010000052.1:0-9037 GCA_045648525.1 Clostridia bacterium | reverse complement strand
ATATTTATTTTGTAGGTGCTAAATTCTTCTTGCTTTTCGTGAAGCTCGATTGTACCGCCTTCAATACCCTTTGGCTGAATTTTCAGGCTAATATAAAATTCTCGCGCTTGCGCCCTTTTAAGTGCTTCGGAAAGGTCAACGGTAATAACATTTTCATCTTCCTCTACCTTTGCAAAGCTATGATAAATTGCCTGATTTGCCGCAAAAGCCATATCCTTTGAAAGCATTGTACCAAAATATCTTGCTTGTTTTTTAAAGAAATTAACCCACTTATCCACGTATTCAAGGTTATCCTTGGGGTCGCTTCTTAAAAAATTCTCCCAATGGCAACCCATTATTGCATAAGCAAAGGGTCTGTTCACACCGTCAAAAGTAGGAATATCAGGAATCGTGTCGGGATCAATATCGTGGTCAGCATAGCTTGTAAAATCATCATCCATATTAAGAAAAACTATTTTATCGAAAAATTCCATTAAGCAGGTGTGCTCTGCCCACAGATTTTTCCAATATTTTATGCCGTATTTTTCAGCCTTTTTGGCATATTCAACAGAAATTTCTTTTTCCTTATAAAGACTTGCAGGGGAAATTATGCTTTCCACCTTTTTGGTAAACCCCCAAGAATTATATATTTTAAACCACGCGGATATATGCTCGTCAACGTATTCAGCCGACACCGGCTTAACGGGATAATCAAGTCGCCTTTCCTTTGTGTCTTTTGGAATATCGTATGAATAAAACTCCCTTGGATTGCCGTAATTTTCGCCATCAACCCAATACCCGTGCATAAGACCGTGAAAAGCAATGTCAATATAAGAACTATTTTCCAAAAATTCCTTGCACGCATTTGCAAGGGAATAATCAATGTGCGACGCCATATCCCAATTTTCTTCATCCCACGTTGCGTGCTTCATACCGCGAAGAACGTTATCCTTATCCCACTCGCCTAAAACAAGACCGCAAAGAATCTTCATATCAAGCTTTTTGCCGATTTCATTTAAAACTGTATAATCTTCCGCCACGTGATTTCTGTTCATATGAGTGCGGGCAGGGCGACTTTCCATAAGTCCGTTTTTGCCCTTGAACCAGCCTATATCATCAACAACAACCTGTAACGCTACGGGAATTTTAACGTTTTTCATATTATTTTTCCTTTCATTGCCGAAATATCGAAAATCAAATGAGAACTTAAGCATCGCAAGAAACAAGCAGTTTCAAGAAAACACCTCATCCACCACCTTCGGTGGTCCCCCTTCCCCCACTGGGGAAGGCTTTATTTGGTATTGCTTCGCAAATTCATATACTACAGAGTGCAAAAAAATTCGCAAATCAGGGGCGCAACCTTAAGCATCGCAAGAAACAAGCAGTTCAAGGAGTGACGTTCTGAACGGGAGGGCGCTTACAAAGCGGTAAGTAACCGACCGTTCAAGGTTGTCACGACACAGAAATGCGCAGTTTATTGCGGTGCGTCACTTCTTGCCGGTTGAACCAAACCCACCCTCACCACGTATACTTTCTTCCAAAGAAGAAACTTCTTCAAAGGAAGCCTGAATATAGGGGGCGATAACTAATTGGGCAATTCTTTCAAAAGGTTCAACTTTTTGGGGAACTGTAGAGTGATTATGAAGTGCAACCATAACTTCACCGCGATAGTCGCTGTCAATAACACCGACTTTGTTGGCAGGGGCAAGACCGCGTTTTACGGAAATGCCGCTTCGCGGATAAATCAGACCTACAAAATTCTGCGGAATTTCCATTTGCAAGCCTGTTTTAATCATAACGGTTTCGTTGGGCGCAATGGTAATCGTATCTTCCAATAATGCGTAAATATCGGCACCTGCTGAAAATTCTGTACCGTATGTTGGAATTTTTGCCGATTCTGAAATCTTTTTAATTTTAACTTTCATAAAAATCTCCTTTTAACACCAACAAAACCACGGAAAGCATCTGCCACCGGTACAAAAACACAAAAGCCACGGCAGAAAACGGAAGCACATTCCCGTATTTATATTGGTTGAGTAGTTTGTTCGTCTTTGGTTATAGGTTTGAGAATAATTTTCCATCTGATGATAGAAATTGCGGTATTCAGCGTTATCAGGTTCCATTTGCATTGCTCTGCTGATATAATTTAAAGCAGTTGATTTGTTTCCTAAATTAAAATGAACAACCGAAGCTAAATAATACCATTGACCGTTTCTTACGTTTATACCGTCAAGAAGTCTTAATGCATCGTAATATCTACCCATTTGAATGCATTGGCGTACCGCAGAAAAAACGTTACCTGCCGAAGAATAGCCGTAACTGCTATTTCCCGTGCTCTGATAATTTTCCGTTTTTTTATTCTGAAGCATATCGTAGGCTTCGTTGATTTCGCACATTTTAGCTTCAGCATTTTTATCGTTGGGGTGAAGGTCAGGATGATACTTTTTCGCCAGCTTTTTATATGCCTTTGAAATTTCCTCCTGAGAAGCACCGGGCGAAACGCCTAAAACTTTATATGGATCCATTATTTAAAATTCCTCCAAAATACCTGCCATATTCCTGAATAAAGAATATTATCAATTATGCTCTTGTTTTTTTCTATATTCATTTTATCATATATTTCAATACAATCAGATAAAAGTATTGTTAAAATTTGTTGAAAATTTTCTTTTTTAATTTCAACCATAGGGTTGTATCTGCATTTTTTGATATCGCTTTTAACGTCAACACAAGCATCCATAATATAAACGACCTTACCTAACGCCACACCGAAATCAAAAAGCGAAGCATCATTATCGGAAACATCAAAGACAGTACCTAAAATTTCACCGAAAACTTTGGCAGGAATATCAGGGTTATGCTCACCGCTTTTTTCAATTTCATAAAGTTGCATAAGCAGGTCTTTTATTTTCTGACTTTTTATTTTATGCTTTGCCTGCGCCTGAAGAAATGCTTTTTTTAATGCATTTTTAAACAGTTTTGCATTTATACTGTTATCATCATTAACATCGTCCTCAAGTTTATAATAAGCAAGCAGAACAGTCATATCCGAAGCATATTCTGCATACTTGTTCATATATACATTTTTGGGTTTTAAGGGGTGTACCGCGCACCGTTTTATATATTTTTCCTCGTTCTCATTAAAATAAGAGGATAAAAACATATACAAAAAGGTCATATCGTAATTAAGGGTAAGACGCGAAATATTGCCGTAATTTTTTAAAGTATTACACAACCCGCAGTAATAGCCACCGTAAATATTTTGTTCTTCCTTTGTTAAATCCTTTATATTGGCAGTAACGAATCCAAACATACTTCCACCTTATTTTTTATTCGCATTGAATTTTTAAAAACCTTTGAGTCCATTGCCGAAATTTTAACTCCTGCTTTTTCGGCAAGAATAAGAGCCTCCTTGAATTTTTCATCAGTTTTATAATTAGGTATAAATTTTTGGGCATTTTCAAATTGAATAACAAAAAGAATTTCGGCATTATAACCGTTATTCTTTGCGTCAATAAGCTCAAAAATATGCTTTCTTCCCCGCTCCGTAGGTGCATCGGGAAACATTGCAATATTGTCTTTTTCCAAGGTTACCCCCTTTACTTCAACAAAAGTATTGGTGTCTTCAATAAACAAATCAAACCTCGAATTTTTATATTTTACCTCGTGCAGAACCTTTTTATACTTGCTTTTGAAAAATTCTTCAGCGGCAATATTAGGTGCAAAGGAATCCATATTTATCAATTTATCTTCCTTTATAACCGCAACTAAATCAAACTGCGTTTTTCTTAAAGGATTTTGCGATTTTTCAAGAAACACCTTTGCGTTTTTTGTTAAAAGTTCCTTACATCTGCCCGTATTTTTAACGTGACAGACGTGAATTTCGCCATTGATTTCAACGTTTGCAATAAATCTGTTAGGTCGGGAAATAAAAGTTCCTTCATAAATATCAAAGTATTCCAAGTTCAAAAAACTCCATTAACGAAGAAATTACGTAGTCGGCATTGCCCTCTTTGTTTTTCGGGTTAAACCAGCAGGTTTTTATGCCCGCATTGATTCCACCTGAAATATCGGAAGACAAACTATCGCCTATAATTATGGCATCATCTTTTTTAAAACCGTCAATTTCGCTAAAAACTTTTTCAAAAAAGCGGATATCAGGCTTATCGAAGCCAACGTCCTGCGAGAAAAACATTTTTTCAAAATATTTTTCAATATCAGCACTTTTTACCCTGCCCATTTGCACGCTTGTTGTGCCGTTTGAAACAATAAACAGTCTGTGCCCTTTTAGTTTTTCCAAAAATTCTTGGGCTTTTGGCATAAAGAAATGCCCTATGCCCAGATTTTTCTTATAGACTTCGTTTACTTTTACCGCATCGACTTCAATTTTAAGGGTTTGGAAAAGTTCACTGAAGCGCATAACAGTAATTTCTGCGCGGGTGTTTTCGCCTTTTTCAAGCTTTTTCCACATTTTATCGTTAATAGCACTGTAAAGAGAAACTATTTCATCATTTGCCTGCACGTTAAACTCTTTAAGAGTTTTTTTAAGCGCTACGGCTTCAGCCATTTTAAAATCAAGAATCGTGTCGTCAAGGTCAATAAAGATGAACACTGTTGCTCTCCTTTAAGTATGCATAGAGTTTATCAGGGAAATTGCAGGTCATACCGTCAATATCAAACTGACATATTTTTTTCATCAATTCTACTGAAGTAACGCCCCATGCGCGCGTTCTGAAACCGTATGAGTTTATTAAATCAACGTCCTCTTTTTCGATATATAAAGCCTGAGGACAAATCTGATTTCCGTTAATTTTCTTAAGCTGTTCGCATCTTTCTTTATCAGTTTTTCCGATAAGCCAACCGATGCGGATATCTTTATCAAGCTCGCGGACTTTTTCAAGGAACTCATAATAGAACGAGGTTATTATAACCTTATCCTCTACCCCGTATTTTTTAACGATTTCAAGAGTTTCCTTTTCGCAATCGGGAGCCTTTAATTCCAATGCGAAGGTCAAATCAAGCTGAAAATAAAGTTCTGCAAATTCTTCTAATGTAAGAATTTTTTCACCCTTATACTTTTCGTCCTTCCAAGACCCGAAATCCATTTGTCTGAGTTCTTCTAAAGTATGCGCCTTTAAAGGACCCGTGCCTGAACTTCTGTCATCAAGATTTAAGTTATGAAACAAAACAATATGACCGTCTTTAGTTTTGTGAAGGTCGGTTTCAATGCCGTTTGCATTCATTTTAATGCCTAAATCGAAGGCTGCTTTCGTTGAATCGGGAGCATATTCAGATGCACCGCGGTGCGCATAATTAATAAACATATTTTTTACCTCTATTTTAAAATTTCCATATCGTATTCAAATTTGATTTCTTTATCATTTAACTGATATTTCTCAATAAGCCACGGTCCGCATGAGTTTGAGCCAAGCCCTGAATTTTTGTAGTCGATATGCACGAAAGTGCACTTATTTTCGGGCAATTCATCAAGATGCCTTGCTTCAAGAAGCTGATGGGCTGAATATGAAGAAACGTTAATATCCATAGGATTTTTGGGAGTAAACTTAATGCCTTCAATTATCAGCTCAAGAGTATTTGTGTGGTTGCCGTGCTCTTGGGGCATAATGTAGGGCACGTATTCCTTTTCAGCGGTGCTCTTAAAGCGCGAAAGACTTGCGTGGTGCATTGAATCGCAGTAGTTCTCCATAGGACCATAGCCAAAATACTCAAAAGAAGCATTTTTCTTTTTGAAAATATACTCAAAGCCAAGACGTGGCAGGTAAGGTGCGTTTTCACCTGTGGTGCCGTTAAACTTGTTGTTTATTCTGCCATCTTTATATACTGAAATTTCAAGGTCATACTTAATTACAGGACGCCTCGAAACACCTGCAACCGAGCCTTTAACCTTTATAATACCGTCCTCAATACAAGCATCATAGCATTTGGGGAATGCTTTATTTATATTTTCACCGCGCCAGCCGTCATAGTGCATCCAGTAAGGTGCTACGTTTCGGTCATTATCAGTTACGGCGCGCATAAGTGAAACATACACGGGCTTTTCAAGCAATTCCTTGCCATTTATAACCATACTTATAAGGTTACCCGTCTGCTTTGAAAAAGCATACTTGAAGTTTTCGCCATTTGCATAGATGGTTAAATCATCTTCAAAAAGTTCGCAGAGCTCGGTATTTTTTTCTTCTGTAATTTGGGGTATATCAAGTTTTTGCTCCAAAACGGCAATTTCCTCTTTACCGTTATAAAGTCCGACGGAAACAACCGTTGCATACTTGCAGTTTTCGGGTGCATCAACAGTAAATTCAAAGGTTTCGCGTGGCTTGATGCTTTCTTTAATTTCGCCCTTTGAATAAACTTTTCCGTCAGAGATAACTGAATACTTAATTTTATAGCCGTCAAGGTCAAGGAAATCATAATAGTTTTTATAGCTTACCTTGTTGCCGTTAACCTTGATTCTGAAAGGCGCATAAGCCGCCCTTACTTCATATGAGCCTGCCTTAAAAGTGCGGTCGTGCTTAACAAGACCATCACAACAGAAGTTGCCGTCGTTAGTTTTTTCGCCTTCAAAATCGCCACCGTAAAGAGGCACTCCGTCCTTGACTACCGTGTGATCTGCCCACTCCCAGATACAGCCGCCTGCACATTTATCGGTATCATAGAAAAGCTCCCAATAATCCCAGACGTCACCGGGGCCGTTGCCCATTGCGTGTGAATATTCGCAAAGATAGATCGGCATATTGATACGCTCATCTGAAATATATTCTTTAACCGTATTGACTGCAGGATACATTCTTGAATAAACGTCGGAATACTCAATATATCCTTTAAACTGCTCGTAAAGACCGTCAAGACGACAGGCATCTTCCGAGTGAACGGGACGCTTTTTGTCCGTTTCGCGAAGCCACTGAACCATTGCCATATGGTTTTCGCCAAAACTTGCCTCGTTGCCGATTGACCACATAATAATGGAGGGGTGGTTTTTATCGCGGTGGTATGCTCTTTCCATACGCTCAATGTGTTCTTTTTTCCACTCCGGAATTCTGCAGGGGAAAATGTCTGAAATCCATTCTTTACCGTATTCGGCATTGGGCAGAGCCCTTGCCATACCGTGAGCTTCCATATCCGTTTCAAGTATAACGTAGAAGCCAAGTTCATCGCACATATTTAAAAATTCAGGGTGTGGCGGATAGTGGGAAGTACGAACTGCGTTGATGTTCAACTTCTTCATTAAAAGCAAATCAAGAAGAAGTTCATCCCTTGTCATAGACCAGCCGTCATCAGGTGTGGTATCGTGGTGGTTTACGCCCTTGATTTTAATGTTCTGACCGTTAAGATAGAAAACGTCGCCAATGATTTCAATTTTTCTGAAACCAACGTTCTGTCTGATTATTTCACCGTTGCAGACAAATTGAAGCTTATAAAGTTCAGGCGTTTCTGCCGTCCATTTTTTTGGATTTTCAACTGTAAAAGTGCCTGTTTTATCAATGGTTTTTGTTTCAAGCAGATTATCTTTATAGTAAAGGGAAACTTCGCAAAGGTTATCGGTTTCAATTAAAATGTCATTTTCTTCAGTTTCAATTTTAATATCTACAACGTGGTTTTCAGGACGGGAAAGAATATAAACGTCCCTGAAAATGCCGTTAAAACGGAAGAAATCCTGATCTTCAATGTAGCTCGTAACCGCCCATTTATATACTTTTACCAATACTTCGTTTTCGCCCACGTTAACGAAATCGGTAATATCAAATTCACTCTGAAGATGGTTGCCCGTTGTAAAACCAACGTATGCACCGTTAATGAACAACTCTGCACAAGAAGCAACGCCTTCAAAAATAAAATAGTGCTTTTGATTTTTGTCAGTTATATTAAATTTTCTTCTGTATGCACCCATCGGGTTAATATCGGGCACGTAAGGAATGTCTACGGGATATGGATAGTTTACGTTTGTGTAATTAGGATTGCCATAGCCCCTTACCTGCCAGCAGGAAGGTACGTCAATTTTATCCCACGAAGAAAAATCTTTTGCCGCATCACCGTTTTCAAAATATATAAAATCCCAGATGCCGTTTAAAAGTTGATATTCCGAAACACCTTCCGGTATATAATATGCTCTTTGTTTAAGCCTGTTTTCACTTGTTTTTAAAACGTCTTCATAAAATCTTTTCATATAGAAAAAGCCTCCCTTGTTATCTAATAATATATGATAACATACTAAATATGGAAAATCAAGATTTGCAGTAAAATTTTTTTCAAAAACTTAAAAATATAGGTTGCATTTATCCTATTTTTTGTATATAATAATTTCAGAGGTGATAAAAAATGATGATTGATACTGACAATATAGTTTCAATGACCGAAGCAAACCAAAATTTTTCAAAGGTTGTGCATACTGTTGATAAAAACGGTATGGCAGTAATTTTAAAAAGCAATAAACCCAAATATATCGTTGTGGACTTTGAGCAATACAATTCAATTTCAGTCGCTCTTGAAATGCGCAAAACAAAAATTGAAAACGCTTCTGAAAAAATTTTAAATGATAATATGGAAGCTTTTCTGGAGTTGGCAAAATGATACTTTTAACAATTGAAGAAATAATAACGCTTCACGAAAAATTGATTTCTCGCAGTGGCGGAAGTTTCGGCATAAGGGATATCGGTCTTCTGGAATCCGCCATTTACAGCGCTGTTGCAAATTTTGAAGGTATCGACCTATACCCTACCATTGAAGAAAAATCAGCAAGACTGATGTTTGCATTGGCACGCAACCACGCATTTATTGACGGTAATAAACGAATCGCTGTTTTCGTAATGCTTATGACTTTGCAGTTAAATGATATAAAAATCAGTTATACGCAAAAAGAACTTATTTTGCTTGGGCTTTCAGTCGCAAGTGGAAAAACAAATTATGATAAAATATTAAAATGGATAAATTCCCACAAACAATAAAAATCTCCTTTTTCAAGGAGATTTTTTTGTTATACAATCACGTAATCCATTTCAGGAAGCGTTACGTTATCAATTACAGTTTCTTTGCCGTATTTTAT